>JANMYI010000215.1:0-13229 GCA_031381955.1 Burkholderiales bacterium | reverse complement strand
TGTTGCTGCATGTTTGAGATCAGGCCATGAACCAGAATACATCAGTCTCCAATGGCCGCAGCACGGCGCAATGGCAGGCGGCTGACGCCGCACACTTCCTGCACCCGTTCACTGATTTCAAGGCCCTGGCTGCCAAGGGCTCGCGCATCATCACGAGCGCCAGCAACATCTACCTCAGCGATAGCGAAGGCCACCGCATCCTCGATGCCATGTCCGGCCTGTGGTGCGTGAACGTGGGCTATGGCCAGCAGGCGCTGATCGACGCGGCCACGCAGCAGCTCACCACCCTGCCCTTCTACAACGCCTTTTTTCAAACCGCCACGCCGCCGGCCATCGAGCTGGCCGAGCTGTTGGCGCAAGTCAGCCCAGCATCGTTTCAGCATGTGTTCTTCAGCGGCTCGGGCTCCGAGGGCAACGACACCATCGTGCGCATGGTGCGCCGCTACTTCGACGTGCTCGGCCAGCCGCAGCGGCAAATCATCATCAGCCGGCACAACGCCTACCACGGCTCCACCATGGCCGGCGCCTCGTTGGGCGGCATGGCGGGCATGCATGCCCAGGGTGGCTTGCCCATTCCCGGCATCACCCATATCGGCCAGCCGCACTGGTTTGCGTCCGATCGCAGCTTGTCGCGTGAAGCCTTCGGTTTGCAGGCTGCACGCGAACTCGAAACCAAGATTCTTGAACTCGGTGCCGACAAGGTGGCCGCCTTCATTGGCGAGCCGGTGCAAGGCGCCGGCGGCGTGATCGTGCCGCCTGAGTCGTACTGGCCTGAGATTCAACGCATCTGCGATCAATACGGCGTGCTGTTGGTGAGTGACGAGGTCATCACCGGTTTCGGCCGCACCGGCCACTGGTTTGGCTGCGAGCGCTTCGGCTTCAAGCCCGACTTGATGACCTTCGCCAAGGGCGTGACCAGCGGCTACATCCCGCTGGGCGGTGTGCTGGTGGGCGACAGGGTGGCCAAAGTGCTCATCGAGCAAGGCGGCGAGTTCAACCATGGCTACACCTACAGTGGCCACCCGGTGGCTTGCGCGGTGGGGGTGGCCAACTTGCGGCTCGTGCAGCAGCTTGGCCTGGTTGACCAGGTTCACAACGACACCGGCCCCTACCTGGCCCAACACTTCAAGGCCCTCGGCGAGCACCCGCTGGTGGGCGAGGTGCAAACCTGTGGCTTGATGGGCGCGCTGCAGTTGGTGCAGAACAAGACCACGCTGGCGGCTTTTCCTGAAGCCTTGAGCGTGGGCATGGTCTGCCGCGGGCACTGTTTCGGCAATGGCTTGATCATGCGCGCCGTGGGCGAGCGCATGATCATTGCGCCGCCGCTGGTCATCACCCGGGCGCAGATCGACGAGATGATCGCCTTGATCCGCCGCTGCCTCGACTTGACCCTGGAAGATGCCCGGCGCAATGGCTGGTTAAACTGAAAACGCAGCGGCCCTGTCACCGCGCCACAACGAAAGACACCTGCCATGAAAGACTTGCTGCAGTCGCTGCGCGACGCGGGCGTGCACACCTTGCTGGCCCAGTTCACCGACATCCATGGCGTGGCCAAAGGCAAGTACGTGCCGCTGGATCACCTTGACGACCTGCTGGCCACGGGCGTGGGCTTCTCCGGCCCCAACATTGCCGGCACGGGCTTGCCGCGCACCGGCGCGCGCAGCGTGTACCAAGCCCGCGGCAATGGCAGCACGGCCGTCTCACTGCCCTGGCAACCCGGCGTGGCACGTGTGGTGTGCGATGGCTTTGTGGATGGCGAGCCCTTTGAGGCCTGCCCGCGCCAGGTGTTGCGCCGCGCCCGCGCCAGGCTCGAAACCCATGGCTGGCAGTTGCGCACCGGCATCGAGCCGGAGTTCTTCTTGCTCAAGCGCGATGGCAACGGCTTTGTCGGCGCCGACGAGCAAGACCGCCTGGACAAACCGTCCTACGACCTGAAATCACTCGCCCGCCAGCGCGAGTTCTTGCAAAGCCTGCACCAGCAGTTGGCGCAGTGCGGGCTGGACATGCTGCAGCTCGACCATGAGGACGCCAACAGCCAGTACGAAGCCAACATCGGCTTTGACGAAGTGCTGATCAGCGCCGACCACCTGATGCTGTTCAAGCAGGCCGCGCATGCCCTGGCTGAAGAACGCGGCATGGTCTTCTCCACCATGCCCAAGCCATTCCCCAACCAGCCCGGCAGTGGCATGCACTTTCATGTGTCGCTGTGGAAGGGCGAGCGTGGCGACGCCCGCAACCTGTTCGTGCCACACACGCGCGACGGTGGCATCGATGCCAGCCGTGAGCTCTCCACCCTCGGCGGCCATTTCGTGGCCGGCGTGCTGGCGCACTCGGCGGCCTTGTCAGCGCTGGCAGCGCCCACCATCAATTCCTTCAAGCGCCTGGTGGTGGGGCCCACGCTGTCGGGCACCAGTTGGGCGCCGGCCTTTGTGGCGCATGGCTCGAACAACCGCACCGCACTCATCCGCACCCTGCCCGGCCGCTTTGAGTGGCGGCTGCCCGATGCCAGCGCCAACCCCTACCTGGCCAGTGCGGCGCTCATTGCCGCCGGCCTGGACGGCATCGCGCGTGAACTGCCGTTGCCGCCGGCATGCAGCGAAGACTTATTCGAGATGACCCCCGCCCAGCGCGCCCAACGCGGCATCGAGCCGCTGCCGCAGCACCTGGGCTTGGCGCTGGATGCGCTGCAAGCAGACGATGTCATCGGCGCCGCACTGGGCAGCACGCTGCTTGAACAATTCATCATGCTCAAGCGCGAAGAGATCGTCAGCTTCCGCCGCCACATCAGCGATTGGGAATTGCAGCGCTACGGCGCAGCATTCTGAAGTTTCAGATGCGCAGAACGCCCTGGCGCGCCTACGTGGCGCTGGCTGCCAGCATGGCGCTGACGGGCAGCTACGTGGGGCTGTCGAAGTTGCTGGTGGCCGTGTTCCCCATCTTCTTGCTGGCCTGGTTGCGCTTCGGCATTGCCGCGCTGGCCATGCCGCACTGGCTGCAGCGGCAACCTGGCGAAGCACCGCTGTCTGCGCACGATCGCAGGCTGCTGTTCTGGGAAAGTTTCCTCGGCAACTTCCTGTTCTCCATTTTCATGTTGACCGGCGTGGCGCTCACGTCAGCGCTGGCCGCGGGCGTGGTGATGGCTGGCATTCCCGCCGCCGTGGCGCTGCTGTCACGCCTGTTCCTGGGCGAGCGCATTGCGCCGCGCGTGCAAGGCTCCATCGCCCTGGCGGTGGCGGGCATGGCCTTGCTGGCCTTAGCGCGCGGCGGCAACGCCGGCGAGCCCGCGCCCTGGCTGGGTTACGCGCTGTTGCTGGGCGCGGTGGTCTGCGAGGCCAGCTACGTGGTGATCGGCAAACGGCTGACGGCACAGGTCTCGGCCAAGCGCATCAGCGCGCTGATCAACCTGTGGGGCCTGGCGCTCATGACGCCCTTTGGCCTGTGGCAACTGCGCAGCTTCGATGTGGCATCGGTGAGCGCGCCAACCTGGGCGCTGCTGGTGTTCTATGCGGTGGCGGCGAGCACGGCCACCGTGTGGCTGTGGATGCGTGGCCTGCGCGAGGTGGCGGCAGCGCAAGCCGGCGTGTTCACGGTGCTGCTGCCGCTGAGTGCGGCCCTGGTGGGCGTGGCCGTGTTGGGCGAGGAATTCACCGCCCTGCGCGCCGCGGCCTTTGCACTCGCCCTGGCCGGGCTGCTGCTGGCCACCTGGCCGGCACGCCGAGTTAACGGTTCAAACCAGCCGCCAGCGCGCGCGTGATTTCAGCGGCGCTTGCGGCGCGGCAAGCCGAGGCATTCTGGCCCGCCCACAGCGGTGAAAAGTCGGAGCTGCCCTGCGCTTCAGCCGCCTTGCGCAGCGGCGCCAAGGCCGTTGCAGCCAGCGGAAAGACCGGTGCCAGAGCGCTGATGGGCCCCAGCTCCCGCATCACGCGGTTGACGATGCCGCGCGCCGGGCGGCCGGTGAACAGGTTAGTCAAGGCCGTGTGCGCCGCGGCCGGGCTGCACAGCGCCGCGCGGTGCAGGGCCGAGGTGGTGGCTTCGTCGCTGCACAAATAAGCCGTGCCCACCTGCACACCACTGGCGCCCAGGGCCATGGCAGCGGCCACGCCGCGCGCATCGGCCACGCCACCGGCCGCGATGACGGGAATGTGCAGCGCACGCACCACCTGCGGCAGCAAGGCAAGTGTGCCCATCTGGCAGCTCAAGTCATGCGTTAGGAAGTGGCCGCGGTGGCCGCCGGCCTCCAAGCCTTGGGCGATGACGGCGTCCACCCCCTGCTCTTGCAGCCACAGCGCCTCGGCCACGGTGGTGGCCGAACTCAGCACCTTGGCGCCCCAGCCGCGCACCATGGCCAGCAAGGCCGGGCTGGGCAGGCCGAAATGAAAGCTCACCACGGGCGGGCGGAACTCACTCAGCACCGCGGCGGCGGCGGCGTCGAAGGGGCGCCGCGCACCGGCGCCGGCACCGGCCAGCGCATCGGCTGGTGCTTCGACCGGAACACCGTGCTCGCGGTAATACGGTGCCAGCGCCGCGCGCCAGGCGACGTCGCGCGACGCATCGGATGTTGCCTCGATGTGGCAGAAAAAATTAACGTTGAACGGCCGCTGCGTCGCCGCGCGAATCGCCGCCAGTTCACTGCGCAGGGCCTGCGGCCCAAGCATCGCGCCGGGCAGCGAGCCCAGGCCGCCGGCGCCGCACACGGCAATGGCCAAGGCGCTGCCCTGCACGCCCGCCATGGGCGCCTGGATGATGGGCAGTTCAGTGCCGAAAAGTTCTGCGAGGTTCATTCAACGAGCTCCAAGCTGCTGCCGGCAAGCCGTGCCGTGCGGGCCCGCTGCGCCACGGCCGCGGGCGCCAGGTCTTTCAAGCGGTGGTCACTCCACACCTGGCGCCAGGCACGCGCGCCGGGCGTGCCATGCCACAGCCCCATGATGTGCCGCGCCGCGCGCGACCACGGTTGGCCGCCGGCCACCAGGCGCTGCATGTAGGCCACCATGCCTTGCTCCACGGCCTCGCGGGTGGGCGCGGCGGCGCCGGCAGCGCCCAGGAACTGCGCGTCCCACCCAGCCATGGCCCAAGGGTGGTGATAGGCCTCGCGGCCGAGCATCACACCGTCCACTTCAGCCAGATGTTTGGTGATGGCCTCATGGCCCGCCACCCCGCCGTTGAGCACGATCGTCAGCGCCGGGAAGTCGCGCTTGAGCTGAATCGCGAAGTCGTAGCGCAACGGCGGCAGTTCGCGGTTCTCCTTTGGTGAAATGCCCTTGAGCCAGGCATTGCGCGCATGCACGATGAACACCGTGCAGCCCGCCGCGGCCACGGCGCCCACGAAGTCGCGCACGAACGGGTAGCTCTCACCCCGGTCAATGCCGATGCGATGCTTCACCGTCACCGGCAGCTCCGCGGCGTCGCGCATGGCCTTCACGCAGTCGGCCACCAGCGCTGGGTCGGCCATCAGGCAAGCGCCGAACGCGCCGCGCTGCACGCGCTCGCTCGGGCAGCCGCAATTCAGGTTGATCTCGTCATAGCCCCACTGCGCCGCCAGCCGCGCGCAATGCGCCAGCTCGGCCGGCTCGCTGCCGCCAAGCTGCAGGGCCACCGGGTGTTCGCTGGCATCAAAGTCAAGGTGCCGCGCCACGTCACCATGACGCAGCGCGCCGGCGGTCACCATCTCGGTGTACAGCCGCGTGCGGCGCGTGATGAGGCGGTGGAAGACACGGCAATGCCGGTCGGTCCACTCCATCATCGGTGCGACATTCAAACGCCAGGGACTGAGCAGTTGATTTGATTGCACTGAGTTCTTGTTTGTCGGTTCAAATGCTGTTGACCCGGACTGGGTCGAAGTGATTGCGGCCAGCATCCGATTTGTGCATGGTAGTCAATGACTTGCAAACGATGATGCTGCGCCGGGGAGGCGGGTTCGCGAGCTGCTTTGCAGGCGTGACTGCTACAGCATCGACGCATCTCGCAATCTCGCAATACCGAACATGCGTGCTCATAGCGCGCGCGGGAAACATCACCTCTGCGCCTGCTATCGGGCAAGTCAGTTGGCGAGCCCTGGGGCGCTGCACGTTTAGGTTTGTTCGACACCTGCCCGTGCGACGCCACGGTGCCGCGCGTGGCGCAGACCTGAGGGCAGGTGTTGGACAAACCTAAACAGTGAACAAACCTAAACAGTTGCCGACCTTCAACCGCGTGGCCCGAGCGGCGGTGATGGCCGTCAAGAGCCGGCCGCGAAAAGCGGCTTCACGGCATCGCGCGTGGCAATCTGCGATGGTGCGCAGTCGCGGGTTTGACTCCGCGCGCTTGTCCTGCTGCACAGGACCCGGCCGGTCAACGCGCGCCGAACAGCCGAGCATCCCAGACAACAGCCTCCGGCGTGCGCGCAACGACCCCGATGAAATCGGCGTGCTGCGGATTGATGAGGACGTTGCCTTCCCTTCGTGCCACGACCGAGGGCACAACCAGCACCGCTGTTCTGCGCTGCCGAATCCAGGCGTCGCCAAAGGCCCGAGCCACGCGCAGATCGGCGTCGTCCCAACCGTCAGGCAGGCTGGTTTCATCGTGCCGTTCCACAGCCACGGTTGCTGCAATGGCGATCTCGAGCGCCACATGCGTGCGCGGAACGCGCCCGATGCCGGCGTGGGCCAGGCACTCCAGCATCGCGCTGGCGAACGAGCGGCTGGCGTAAGTCACGCCGAAGCCCGGTGAGTTCCAGCGCCCGCCCACCAGCGAAGCGCCAACCGCGCTGAACGGGTCGAACCTGCCATCAGCGATGCGCCAAGCTTGCCAAGCTGCCGAGGCAACTTGGGCAGTGGCCGGCGCTTTCGATGCTTGGGCTGGACGCTTACGCGGCGACGCCATGGAACAGCGACCAGAGCAGGTTCTCCACGCGGCGCGCACCCAGCTCCGTCAGCGCCACTTCGATCGGCCGTTTGCCGCCAAGCATGGCGTGGTCAGTGGACAGGAACGCACGCGCGTCGTCGACGTCGTTCCACACCTGCTCCGCGGTGGCGATGACGCGCGCCAGACGCTCTACGCGCTCACCTTCCTGCGGCTTCAAGTCTTCGGCCCGTCGGTGGAAGGTGGCCGATGGGATGACCCGCTGCATCAAGGCCGCCGCATCTGGCGAAGTGCCGTAAACATGGCGCGCCACGGCACCAAGGGACGCCTTTGGCAGGCCGGCTTCGACCTGTCGATCCAGTTGCTCGATCGAGGTGACCTTGCCGCGCAAGCCCAGCACCTGGGCGATCTTGCTCGGCTCGACTACAGCAGCGTACATGTGGCGGACTCCCAATTGATAAACTAAAGTCTATCAGATGATCGCGCGATGCTCGACGCCAGTGGCGTCGACTCAGCCTGGCGCCAGGGTGATGTGGTTGATTCGATGGCACCGTAATCTTCTTTGCTTGTCCACACTTTGGCGCGACGCACAGGGCTTATCGGGCGGCTGCTCGCATCATCGCCGCCAGCCCGCTGACCCGCCTCGTCAACCGCCCAGTGGCGCCGGCAAGCTGGTTCGCGTGCTTGCTGGCCAAGGTGAACGCCTTGCTGGCCCGGGTGATGCCGGTGTAGACCAACTCGCGCGTCAGCACCGGCACTTCTTCATCGGGCAGCACGAGCAACACATGCTCGAACTCCGAGCCCTGGCTCTTGTGCACGGTCATGGCAAACGCCGTTTCGACATCAGCCAGGCGGCCGACAGAGACGGAGCGCAGCTCATCGCCATCAAGGAAGTAGCAGCGCAAGCCAGCATCGGCCGTGGGCGAGCGCAGCACCACGCCGACATCGCCGTTGAACACACCCAAAGCTGGGTCGTTGCGGGTCACGATCACGGGGCGGCCTTCGTACCACTCGCCACGCCGCGACACCAGGCCAGCCTGCGACAGCGCCTGCTCAACGGCGGCATTCAGGCCCGCCACACCCCAGGGGCCTTCGCGCACCGCGCTGAGCACCCGGAAGCCATCGAATTGGCGCAGCACCGTCGTGGCCCACTGCGCGAACGTGCTGGGGTCGGCCGGCCGCAGGGGCAAAAGCTCAAGGTAGGCCCGGTAGCCCCCCGGCGCGCCCGCACGCCCCTGCACAGCCAGCGGCAGCAGCGCGCCGGCGGTGGCTGCAACGAGCAGCGAAACAGGGCCATCCTGGCGCGCGCGAAGCAGCTCGATGGCGGCCGCTGCATCGCCGCGGTTGATGGCCAAGGCCAACTGCCCGATAGGCCCGTCGAAGCGGTGGCTCTGGCGCAGCACGACGGTTTGCTGCGCCAAGGCGGGGCCGGGGCCGAGCGATGATGTCGGCACGGCCTGCCCGGTGATCTGGCGTATCCATTGCGCCGTTTCGGGCTGGTAGCCCGCCGCCGCTCCTGCGCCCGCCGCACCCTGGCACAGGTCACCCAGCACCGCGCCGGCTTCCACCGAGGCGAGCTGATCCTTGTCGCCGAGCAGCACAACCCGCGCGCCGGCCGGCAAGGCTTCGAGCAACTGCGCCATCATTTCCAGGTGCACCATGGAGGCTTCGTCGACGACGAGCACGTCGACCTCCAACGGGTTCGCCGCGTCGTGCCTGAAGCGCCGCGTGCCGGGCTGGGTGCCGAGCAGCGAGTGCAGGGTTCGGGCCGGGTCGAGATGGTCCGCCCAGGCGCCAATGCCCACCGACGCGCCAAGCCGCACGCGCAAACCTTGTAGCGCTTTTTGAATCGACTGCCGCAAGCGTGCCGCGGCCTTGCCGGTGGGGGCAGCCAGGGCGACGCGCAAGGGTTGTGGGCCGGCGTGCAAGGCGTGGAGCAACACGAGCAAGCGCGCTGCCGTGTATGTCTTGCCGGTGCCCGGGCCGCCGGTGATGATCGTGAGGCGGCCGCGCAGCGCCAGGGCACACGCCACCTTCTGCCAGTCGGTGTCGGCTGCCGCGTCGGTCAACCCGAACAAGTGATCGAGCAGTGCACGCGCTGCCGCGGCGTCCACGCCACGCGCTACTGCCGCGGTGCCGGCTGGCACCCAGGTTCTGGCGTGGATCTGCGCCGCCACGCGCGCTTCATAGCGCCAGTACCGGCGCAGGTAGAGCAAGCCGCGGCACAGCACCAGCGGCGATGCCCCCGTGTCGATCAAGGGCTCGATTTCCAGCGCCGGCCGCGACTGCCAAGCCAAGCTCTGGTCATCACCCAGCGAGCCGGCAAGCGCCTGGCGCAGGGCTTTGATGCCTTCGGGCGGCCAGCCCAGCAAGGTGCCGGGGTCAGCCGCCAGTTCAGCCAGCGGCAAGCCACTGTGCCCGCTGCCTTCCAACTGTGCGACGAGCGCGGCCGCCAACAGCAGGCTGGCTGGCGCGTCGGCGTCGGTCTCGTGAATGAAGCGGGCAAAGGCCACGTCCAGGCTGCGCAACCAGCCGGCGCTGCGCCATCGCTCAAGCTCTTGCAGCATGGCCAGCGGCGTCATGCTGCTTCACCGGTGATGGCAGGGGCGTGCGGCCGCAGCATCTCGTCCAGCGCCTCCAGCAACGCCAGCGGTGGCGCCACGTGGCGGCAGCCAACGCTGGCGCTGCGCACGCCGCGCAGGAAGTAATAGATCGCGCCGCCAAGATGCTGCGCAGGCACGTACGCCGCGCCCAGGCGGAGCCTGAGCAAACGGTGCAGGGCCAGCAGGTACAGCGCGGCCTGAACGTCGTAGCGGTGCTCGAGCATGGCGGCCGCCATGGCCTCGGCTGTGTAGTCGGCATCGCGCAAGCCCAAGGCGTTGGACTTGTAGTCGAGCACCCAGTAGCGGCCTTGATGTTCGAACACCAGATCGGCAAAGCCCATCAACATGCCCTTCAGATGCCGCTCGGGCAGCACGGGCCGGGCACGGCCGGGCAGCAGGTGTTGCCGGCACAGGCTGTCTACCCGGCTGGCCTGCAAGCCATCGCTGGGGAACCAGAATTCCATCTCGGGTGTCACGCTGGCCAATGCCGCCATGGCCACCAGCGGCGCACCCAGGGCCGGCAGCGGGGTGGTGCAGACCAACCGCAGCCAGGCCAGCGCATCGTCAGCCCGATGGCCCCACCCCTGCCGCTCGCAGCGCCGCAGCAAGGCTTGTTGCAGCGCGGCCGAGGTGTCGAGCGCAAAACCCTCACCGGCCAACCATTCCAGCAGGTCGTGCAGGAAGTTGCCGGCAAAGGCACCGCGCGCAAACCGGTGCCAGGGCTGGTCACTTGGGCGGCGAGTTGTTGTCGAACTTTCGCCCGGCTTGTCAGCCTCGTCCGGCTCGTCTTCGCGCAGCGCATGCGCCACGACCTGGCCGGAACCCGCCAAGCCCCACGCCGCATCGCGCACCAGCGCCGAGTAACTGCTGATCGCCCAGTTGCGGTCGAAGCGCGCTTCGTACACAGGGGGCAAAGCCAATGCAGGCGGTGTCTGTCGTGCCTGCACGGGCGTCAGGCTCGGCAGGGGCAACCCTGCGCCCACCGGCACTTGCTGCACCACCACATGCGGGCAGGCATGGCCGAGCGCCTCCACATCCTGAACGCGATGCTCGGGCGGCTGCTGCCCGGGGCCCGACAGCAAAGTGCCGATGGCACTGCGATGCCAGACGTATGCCTTGCTTTGGCCGACATGCAGCCCCGACAACCCCAGCCACAACGCATGCCGCGCCCGGGTGAGGGCAACGTACAGCAGCCGCAGTTGCTCACGCAGTTGCTCTTTCTGCGCCACCGCCACCTGGGCCTTGTTCGGCGCCAGCACCAGCTCGGGTGCGCCAGCGCCACCCGGCAACAGCAGCACCGCGTTCTCTTTGTTGTCGACTTCTCTGAAGTGCGCCAGAAACGGCAGGAACACGAGCGCGTACTCCAAGCCTTTTGACTTGTGCACGGTGACGACCTTGACCAGGTCGGCGTCGCTTTCCAGCCGCTGCACCCATTCGTCGCCGCCGGCGCCGCCGCCCGTCAGGCCGGCGCCACCGTCTTCGATTTGCTGCGTCAACCAACGCAGCAGCGCCTGTTCGCCATCGACCTGGGCGCTGGCGGCCTGCAACAGCTCGGCCAGGTGCAACACGTTGGTCAAGCGCCGCTCGCCGGCGCCGTTGTTCAGGGCCAGCGGCAAGGCTAAAAGACGCGCCGGCAGATCGAAGGCGTGCAGTGCATGGCGAATCATGGCCAGCACGCCCTGGTGTTTCCAGGCAAGGTTCAGTTGCCGCAGCGCTTCGCACTGCCGGTCGAAGCGTTCGTCATCGCTCGCCAGCGCGACCAGTTCGTCCAGTGTCAGCCCCAGCAGCGCCGTGGCAAAGGCCGCGCGCGCCAGCCGCACGTTGCGCGGCGCTGCCACGGCTTGCAGCAGGCGCAGCAGGTCGGCCGCTTCAGCGGTCTGGAAGACGGTGTCCTTGTCTGACAAGTACACCGATGCCAGACCACGCCGCCGCAGCGCCTGCCGTACCGCCTCGGCTTCGGTGCCGGAGCGCACCAACACGGCCATGTCGGCGGGCCGCAATCGCCTGAAAATCTGTCCAGCCTCGGCGAAGCCCGCCTCGGCGTCGTTCAGCAGCGTGACGATGCGTTCTGCACACAGGGCCGCAAACAACTCGCGGCTGTCGGCGATGTTGCGCAACTCGGCGTCGACCACCGCCGTCACCGCAGGTGCATCGCCCGACGACGTGACGAGCCGCTCCTCGCGCCCCTTGGCTGCAACGGCCACGAAAGGCAAGGCCGATTCACCATGAAGCGCGCCGCCTGGTTCAGCGCCACCACGGAACATGAAGGCGCCTTCGCCGGGCCGATCTTCGGCGGCCTTGAACATCACGTTCACCGCGGCCACCAGAGCCTTCGTCGAACGATGGTTGGTGCCCAGAAAATGGTGCCGGCCCTGCGTGGCCTGGCGCGCGCCGAGGTAGCTGTAGATGTCCGCGCCGCGGAAGCCATAGATCGCCTGCTTCGGGTCGCCGATGAGCAACAGCGCTCGGGCGGGGTCGTTGTCAGCGATGCGGTACAGGCGGTTGAAGATGCTCAACTGCACGGGCGAGGTGTCCTGGAACTCGTCGATGAGTGCCACCGGATATTGGTCGAGGATGCGCTGGCGCAGCCGCTGCGCCTTGGCGCCGTGAACGGTCTCATCCAAGGCGGCGTCCAGGCGGTCGAGCATGTCGGCGAAACCGAATCTGCCGGCCTGGCGCTTCATGTGCTGCATGCGCTCGGCCACGCGCGCAGCGGCGTGCAGGCGCAGCGCGGGGACGCGCCCGGGCAGCGACTTCAAGCTCAGCGGCAAGGCTTCGAAGTCAGCGAAGCACGGCGGCAGGTCGACGGCTGAGCCCGGCCCAAAGGCCGCGAGAACGGCGGTATGGGTCAGGCGCTCTGCGCCTCTCTTCAGATCAAGCTTGTCGGCCGCGGGGTCGTTGGCCCAGTCCTTCAACGCTTGGAGCCAGCGTGTGGCGTGGGCCTTGGCGGGCAGGCCTTTGCGCGCCGGGTGGTGCTTGACTTTCCAGATCGGCGTCAGCCAGCGCAGCATCTCATCTGCCCGCGCTGACCAGCCGGTCTTCAGTGCTGCCAGCGCCTCGCCCCGCCGCCGATCGGCGCGGCCGATGCACTCGGCCAGCGTGCCCTGCCCCGCATCCGCAGGCAGCGGCTTGCCGAGCAGCGCCTTCACGTCTCGCGTCAACGAATCCAGCTCTGGCCACTGCGCCAGCACCACGGCCAAGGCCGCGCCGTGCAGGGGATAGACCTGCTGGCGCCAGTAGTCGCGCAGCGCCTGAGCCACCAGCGCAGCCTCGTTGGCTTGCAGTTCTTCATCGAACAGGCAGCCGCTGTCGAAGGCGTGTTCGCGCAGCATGCGCTGGCACCAGGCGTCGATGGTGTGCACCGCGGCATCGTCCATCGCCTCGGCCGCCATGGCCAGGCGCCAGGCGGCTTCCTGGCGTGCCGGGCCAGCGGGATAAGCCGCGAGCAACGCTGTGAGGAAGTCGTCTGCCGTGGCGCTGGTTTCGCCACGGAACCACGCGGCCGACTCCACCAGGCGGCGGCGAATGCGCTCAGAGAGTTCGCGCGTGGCGGCCTTGGTGTAGGTCATCACCAAAATTTCGCCGGGCAGCAAGGGCCGCCCGAAGCCCTGCCCCGGCGCGCCATGCCCCAAGACCAAGCGCACATACAGCGCGGCGATGGTCCAGGTCTTGCCCGTGCCTGCGCTGGCTTCGATGAGTTGACTGCCCTGGAGCGGCAAGGTCAGGGGATTCAGCACCTCAGTCATGGTCCGCACCCTCGCTCTGCGCTGATCCCACAGCGACATCCGA
>JANMYI010000183.1:0-4379 GCA_031381955.1 Burkholderiales bacterium | reverse complement strand
CGACCAAGCGGCCCTTGATGGGCGCCATCGCCGCACGCGGCGCCGACCATGTGGTGCTGACCAGCGACAACCCGCGCCACGAAGACCCGTTGGGCATCCTGGCGCAAATTCGCGCTGGCGTGGTTGGCATCGAGCCCGTGGCCGTGCTCGAAGACCGCCGCGCCGCGATCGACCTGGCCGTCAAACAAGCGGCTGCACAGGACGTGATCCTCGTCGCCGGCAAAGGCCACGAGGACTATCAAGAAGTGCGCGGCCAGCGCCTGCCCTTGAGCGATGTGCAAGCGGCGGCGCAAGCGCTGGCGCGGCGCCAGGGAAGCGCGCCATGATGACCCTGGCGCAAGCCCACGCGCTGCTGCCGGGTTCGACCTTGGTCGGCGAATCGGCGCATGCGGGCACGGTGCAGATCACGCGCGTGCACAGCGACAGCCGCAGCCTGTGCGCGGGCGACCTGTTCGTGGCGCTGAAGGGCGAGCGCTTCGACGCGCACGACTTCCTGCCCCAGGCACGCGCCGCCGGCGCCGTGGCGGCGCTGGCCGAACGCGGTTTGGCTGAAACCGGCCTGCCCGGCCTGCTGGTGAACGACACGCTGGCCGCGCTGCAAACCCTGGCCGGTGCCTGGCGCGCGCGCTTTCATTTGCCGCTCATCGCCGTGGCCGGCAGCAACGGCAAGACCACGGTCACGCAGATGATCGCCAGCATCCTGCGCCACTGGCTGGGCGAAGCGGCGTTCGCCACCGAGGGCAATTTCAACAACCACATCGGCCTGCCGTTGACGCTGCTGCGCCTGCGCCAGGACGACGCCACCTGGCACCGCGCCGCGGTGGTGGAACTCGGCATGAACCACCCCGGTGAAATCGCCCAACTCGCTGCCCTGGCCGCACCCAGCGTGGCGCTGGTGAACAACGCCCAGCGCGAGCACCAGGAGTTCATGGCCACGGTTGAAGCCGCCGCGCGTGAGAACGGCGCCGTCATCAGCGCCTTGCCCGGCACGGGCGTGGCGGTGTTTCCGGCGCATGATGAATTCACGCCGCTGTGGCGCGAACTCAGCGCCGCGCGCCGCGTGCTCACCTTTGCGCTGGATGCACCGGCTGATGTGAGCAGCACTGCGATGAGCGATGCCGATGTGGGCGGCACCGCGATCAGCAATGCCGATGTGCGCGGCGCCGCGCAGTGGGTGGCCAACCGCTGGCAGGTGCAGCTCACCACACCGGCCGGCCATGCCACGCTGCGCCTGAATGTGGCCGGCGTGCACAACGTGAGGAACGCGCTGGCCGCGGCCGCGGCGGCGCTGGCGGCGGGCGCGCCGCTGGCCGCCGTGGTGCACGGCTTGCGCGCCTTCGAGCCGGTGAAGGGCCGCTCGCAACTCAAAAACATCAGCTTGCAGGGCGCGCAGGCCACGCTGGTGGACGACAGCTACAACGCCAACCCCGATTCGGTGCTCGCCGCCATCGAGGTGCTGGCCGCCATGCCCGGGCCGCGCTGGCTGGTGCTGGGCAGCATGGGCGAGGTGGGCACGCAAGGCCCGCAGTTCCATGCCGAAGTGGGCGCGCGTGCGCGCGAGCGTGGCATTGAACATTTCTGGGCCGTGGGCGCCGAATGCGAACCCGCGGCAGCGGCTTACGGCGCCGATGCGCGCTGCCTCATTGATGCCGCCGCCGCGGTGGCCGCGCTGGCTGGGTTGGCCCTGGCGCCGCCGGCCGCATCGGTGCTGGTCAAAGGCTCGCGCTTCATGCGCATGGAGCAAGTGGTTAACGCCATGCAACCAGGGGGTCAGCATGCTGTATAGCCTGACGCAGTGGCTGCACGCCAGCTACCCCGAGCAGCTTGGCTTCCTGCGCGTCTTTCAATACATCACCTTTCGCGCGGTGATGGCGGCCATGACCTCGCTGCTCATCGGCCTGGCGTTCGGGCCCTGGGTCATCCGGGCCTTGAGCGCGCTGAAGATCGGCCAGCCGGTGCGCGAATACGCCATGCAAAGCCACCTGGCCAAGAGCGGTACGCCCACCATGGGCGGCGTGCTCGTGCTGATTGGCATCGGCGTGTCCACGCTGCTGTGGTTCGACTGGAGCAACCGCTTCGTCTGGATCGTCATGATCGTCACCTTCGGCTTCGGCGCCATCGGCTGGGCCGACGACTGGCGCAAGGTGGTGCAGAAAAACCCCGAAGGCATGCCCTCGGGCGAGAAGTTTTTGTGGCAGTCGCTGATCGGCATCGTGGCCGCGCTGTACCTGGCGTTCAGCGTCTCGGAAACCTCGAACATGCGCGTGGTGGAACTCTTCTTGCGCTGGGTGCAAAGCGGCTTCTCCAACGACCTGCCGCCCAAGGCCGACTTGATGGTGCCGTTCTTCAAAACGGTGAGCTACCCGCTGGGCGTGTTCGGCTTCATCACGCTCACCTACTTCGTCATCGTGGGTTGCAGCAACGCCGTCAACTTAACCGATGGCCTGGACGGCCTGGCCATCATGCCGGTGGTGATGGTGGGCACTGCGCTGGGCGTGTTTGCCTACGTGGTGGGCAACTCGGTCTATTCGAAGTACCTGCTGTTCCCGTACATCCCCGGTGCTGGTGAACTGCTCATCTTTTGCGCCGCCATGGCCGGCGCGGGGTTGGCCTTCCTATGGTTCAACGCCCACCCGGCGCAGGTGTTCATGGGCGACGTGGGTGCGCTGGCCTTGGGCGGCGCGCTGGGCACGGTGGCCGTCATCACGCGGCAGGAAATCGTGCTCGGCATCATGGGCGGCGTGTTCGTGGCCGAAGCCTTGTCGGTGATGCTGCAGGTGGGCTGGTTCAAGTGGACCAAGCGCAGAACCGGCAAAGGCCGGCGCATCTTCAAGATGGCGCCGCTGCACCATCACTTCGAGAAATCCGGCTGGACCGAGACGCAGGTGGTGGTGCGTTTCTGGATCATCACCATGCTGCTGTGCCTGGTGGGCATGGCCAGCTTGAAACTGCGATGAGGCAGCTCCAAGGCCTCAAGGTGCTGGTGCTCGGGCTGGGCGAATCGGGCCTGGCCATGGCCCTGTGGTGCGCGCGGCATGGGGCGCAGGTGCGGGTCTGGGATTCGCGCGAGCCGCCGCCCCACGCCACCGCCCTGCATGAAGCGGCGCCGCAAGCGGCGCTGTTCAGTGGTGCGCTGGATGCCGCCGCGTTGGGCGCTGCGGCCCTGGTGCTCAAGAGCCCGGGCTTAGGCCCGCACGATGAACGCATCGCCCCGCTCCTGGCCGCGGCGCGCGAGCGTGGCGTGCCGGTACAGGGCGAGCTCGATTTGTTCATCAGCGCCTTGGCTGATCTGAAAACCGAACGCGCCTATGCGCCGCAAGTGCTGGCCATCACCGGCACCAACGGCAAGACCACCACCACCGCCATGACGGCGCTGCTGGTGCAGCGCGCCGGGCGCAGCGTGGGCCTGGCCGGCAACATCGGGCCGACGCTGCTCGACACGCTTTGGCAGCACTTGCAAGGCGGGTTGCCGCAGGTCTGGGTGCTGGAGCTTTCCAGTTTCCAACTGCACGCCGTGGAAGCCTTCGAGCCCAGTGCCGCCACGGTGCTGAACATCACTCAAGACCACCTCGACTGGCATGGCGACATGGCCGCGTACACCGCAGACAAGGCGCGCGTCTTCGGCACGCAGGGCTTGATGATTCTTAACCGCGACGATGAGGCGACACTGGCCCTGCGCCCGGCGCCGCAAGCCGTGGCGGGCGCCAAGCCCAGGCCCGGCAAGGCGGTGAAGACGACGCAGCGCGCCGCCGTCACCTTCGGCCTGGATGCACCCACCCAGGCCGGCGACTTTGGCCTGGTGACACAGAACGGCATGGCCTGGCTGGTGCGTGCCCAGATCGTCGACGAGACCAGAGAAACCAGAAAACGCGGCGCCGCCGATGCGCAGGAGCTGTACCTGCAACACCTGATGCCGGCTGACGCCTTGCGCGTGCGCGGCCGCCACAACGCGGCCAATGCCTTGGCAGCGCTGGCCCTGGCCACGGCCGTCGGCTGCCCGCTGGCGCCCATGCTGCATGGCCTGCGCGACTATCGCGGCGAGCCGCACCGCGTTGAGTTCATCGGCAGCGTGGCCGGCATCGAAGCCTTTGACGACAGCAAGGGCACCAACGTGGGCGCCACGGTGGCCGCGCTCGATGGCCTGGGCGCAGACCAGGCGCCGGGCAAGCTGGTGCTTATCCTCGGTGGCGACGGCAAGGGCCAGGACTTCTCGCCGCTGCTGGCGCCGGTGCGCGCATTCGCCCGCGCGGTGGCCACCATAGGCCGTGACGCGGGCTTGATCGAAGACGCCATCCAGGGCGTGAGCGTGCAGCGTTTTGTGGCCCTGGAAACTGCTGTCGCCTGGTGCTTTGCTTCCGCGCAACCGGGCGACGCGGTGC
>JANMYI010000154.1:0-2673 GCA_031381955.1 Burkholderiales bacterium | reverse complement strand
TGCCCACCGTCAGGCGCAAGCAGTTGGCCAGCAGCGGGTGCAAGGGCGACACGTTCTTCACCAACACGCCGCGCGCCTTCATGCCCGCGAAGGTGCGCGCAGCATCGGGCACGCGGGCCAGGATCATGTTGGCCTGGCTGGGAAACGGCTGCACACCGGGCAAGGCTTTCAGCTTGACTTGCAAGGCGTCGCGCTCGCTGCGGATGGCGGCGGCCTGGCGCGCGAATTCATCAGCATGCTCCAGCGCAAACAGCGCCGCCTCGGCATTGAGCACGCTGATGTTGAACGGCGGGCGCAGCTTTTCAACCTCGGCCACGACTTCGCTGCGGCCAACCAGGTAGCCGATGCGCACACCGGCCAGGCCGAACTTGCTCATGGTGCGCATCAGCAGCACATGCGGATACTGCTTGAGCCAGGGCAAGGCATCGGCGTTGGCGAAGGGTTGATAGGCCTCGTCCATGCACACCAGGCCGTTGACGCGGGCCATGGCCTGAATGAGCCGCTCGATCACGCCCGCATGCCACAGGTTGGCCGTGGGGTTGTTCGGGTAGGCCAGGTACAGCAGGCTGGGCCGTTCGGTTTCGATGGCAGCCACCATGGCGGCTTCATCAAGCTCGAAGTCCGCGGTCAGCGGCACGCCGATGAAGCGAATGCCTTGCAAGGCCGCGGCCATGCCGTACATCACGAAGCCGGGCAGCGGCGCCATGATGGCCGCGCCGGGCACATCCAGCGCCAGGGCAAGCATGCTGATCAGCTCATCTGAACCGTTACCCAGGGTCAGCGCGCAGCCTTCCGGCATGCCGGCAAAACGTGCCAGCGCGGCACGCAGGTCGTCGCCGCGCTCGGCCGGGTAGCGGTTCAGGGCCACGGTGCCCAGGCGCGCGCCCAGCTCGCGCTGCAACGCTTCAGGCAGGCGATAGGGGTTCTCCATGGTGTCGAGCTTGACCAGCCCGGCGCTGGGTTGCACGGCATAGGCGTGCATGCCTTGCACGTCGGCGCGCAGCACGCGCTTCAGGGTGGCACTCAAATCAAGGTTCATGGCGTGGCATCGAGTATTTCAGGCCCGAGCAGGAATGGGTTCACGACGCGCAGGCTGTCGATACGCTGTTCATGCTGCAGGTCATCCGTCAGCAACATGGTGCAGCCCATGTGCTGGGCAGCGGCCACCATCAAGGCGTCCCAGTAGTTCAGGCCATAGCGCGTTTCAGCAGCCCAGGCGGACTCAATGGTGAGCTGGTCAATCTGCCACGGCTGCCATCGCTGGTAGCGGCGAACCTCGGCCCGGGCATCTCCGGCCGATACGGACTGGCTGAACTTCTTGCGCGCATTGGCATAGAACTCGTTCAGAACCTGGGTGCTCAGCCGGCCGCAATGCCGTTGCCAGCATGCGGCCAGCCAAACGCGCGCAGCGTCGCGCTTTGGCACATCACGGTCGTCAAGGGCATAGATGAGCACGTTCGTATCGAGGAAGACCAAGGTGCTCATCTTGGCCGACTCCGGTCGTACATCTCGTCATCGGTCAGATAGGGGCCACTTGAGACACCGAGGCTGCGAAACTCCAGCGCCTCGCGCATGGCACGCTCGTAGGCGTCGTCATGCCGCATTTTCTCGGCCAACAACTCGCCCACCAGGCGCGAAACACTGGTGTTGCGGCGCGCTGCTTCCATGCGCGTCCAGTCAGCCACGCTGTCTTCCATGGTCACGGTAACGTTCTTCATCTCAGCGCCTTTCACGAAGTTCGTGCAACACGAGTTTCGTGTAACACGAACTTCGTGTCAATCTTTCAGCCGCATTTCGGCCGCCCGGGCATGAGCCTGGAGCCCTTCGCCGTAGGCCAATTCAGCTGCAATGGGCCCTAGAATGTTTGCGCCCGCTTCGCTCACTTCAATGATGCTGCTTCGCTTCTGAAAGTCGTACACGCCCAAAGGCGAGCTGAAGCGTGAGCTGCCCGAAGTGGGCAGCACATGGTTCGGCCCGGCGCAATAGTCGCCCAGGCTTTCGCTGGTGAAGGCGCCCAGGAAGATCGCGCCGGCGTGCCTGAGCAGCGGCTCCCAGCGGCCGGGATCCTTGGAGCTGACCTCCAAGTGCTCGGGCGCGATGCGGTTGCTGATCGCGCAGGCTTCTTCCAGGCTGAGCGTGAGGATCAACGCGCCGCGGCCTTCCAGGCTGGCGCGGATGACGTCGCGGCGCGGCATGGCGGGCAGCAGGCGGTCGATGGCCTCGTGCACGGCGTCGATGTACGCGGCATCGGGGCACAGCAGGATGCTCTGCGCCAACTCGTCATGCTCGGCCTGGCTGAACAAATCCATCGCCACCCAGTCGGGTGGCGTGCTGCCATCGGCCAGCACCAGGATTTCACTCGGCCCCGCGATCATGTCGATGCCCACCTGGCCGAACACCCGCTTCTTGGCGCTGGCCACATAGGCATTGCCCGGGCCGGTGATCTTGTCGACTTTGGGCACCGTGGCCGTGCCGTAGGCCAGTGCCGCCACCGCCTGGGCGCCGCCGATGGTAAAGGCGCGGTGCACGCCGGCCACATGGGCGGCGGCCAGCACCAGGTCGTTGCGCTCGCCCCGGGCTGCCGTGGCGGCCGCACCGCTGCCACCGGTGGCCACGCTGCCACGCACCGGCGTGGGCACCACCATGATGATCTCCTGCACGCCGGCCACATGC
>JANMYI010000149.1:0-11339 GCA_031381955.1 Burkholderiales bacterium | reverse complement strand
CGCCGCCACGAAGCCGGCCAGGGTGCGCAGCAAGGTGGTTTTGCCACAGCCGCTGGGCCCGAGCAGGGTGAAGAACGAGCCGCGCTCGATGCGCAGCTGCAAGCCTTCGATCACCGGCTGGGCGCCATAGCCCACGCTCAGGCCTTCAATGCGGATGCTCATCAACTTCGCGCTGCGTGGTACGCCGGGTCAGGTTGGCAGACCAACATCCAACAGCTTCGGCCGCCGCGCCAGCGCTTCGTTCATGACACGTTCCACGTGCGCCAGGTCATCGCCCTGCAAGGCCAGCCGCGGCGCTCGCGTGCGCCAGGTGCCGCGGCCCATGCGGTGTTCGCACCATTTGATGCATTGCACCAGGTCGGGCCGCGCGTCGAGGTGCAGCAGCGGCATGAACCATTCATACAGCGGCATCAACTCTGCCATGCGCCCGGCGCGCGCCAGGCGGAACAGCGTTTCGCCTTCGCGTGGGAACGCATTCGACAGGCCCGAAACCCAGCCCACGGCGCCCATGGCCACGCTTTCCACCACCACGTCATCAAGCCCCGCAAAGAGCACGAAACGATCGCCTACGCGCTGGCGCGTGTCGATGAAGCGGCGCGTGTCGCCCGAGCTGTCTTTGAAGCACACGATGGTGTCGCAGTCAGCCAGCGTGGCCAGGATGTCGGGCGTGATGTCGTTCTTGTAGATCGGCGGGTTGTTGTAGACCATCACCGGCAAATCGGTGGCGCGGGCCACGGCGCGGAAGTGCGCCGCGGCTTCATGCGGTTTGGCCGAGTACACGAGTGCCGGCATGAGCATGATGCCGTCGACCTTGGCCTGCGCAGCGGCGCGTGCCGTTTCGATGGCGAACGCAGTGGTGAACTCGGCCACGCCGCAAATCACCGGCACGCGGCCGGCAGCCACGCTGCGCGCGGCTTCCATGATTTGCGATTTCTCAGCGCGCGTGAGCGAGGTGTTCTCGCCCACGGTGCCGCAGATGACGAGGCCCGAGACGCCGTCGCGAATGAGGGCGTCGATGACGCGCGCGGTGGCGTCCACATCGAGCGACAGGTCTTCCTTGAACTGGGTGGTGACGGCAGGGAACACGCCCTGCCAGGCGATGGCGGCACTCATGGGGGCCTTTCGGTGCGGTGGAGAGGGATGATGCAACGCGCGGGCCCGGGCGTTGCGATGCAGATGGTAGCGAGGCGCTGTGCCAGCTCGAAGCTGAAGGCCTGGCGCGCATTGAGCCGCGCAAAGCGAGCAGGGGCGCAGCGGGGCGCAGCGGGCGCAAGCAAATGCTCGCGACAGCAACCGATACTCCTGGCCCGCTACACCGCGAGCATGCAAGCCATGAGCACCACGCCCACCCCAACGCCCACCCGCATCATCGACTCCCACACCGGCGGCGAGCCCACGCGGCTGGTCATCAGCGGCGGCCCTGATCTGGGCGGCGGCACGATGGCCGCGCGCCTGGCGCGCTTTCGCACCGAGCACGATGCCTGGCGCCGTGCGCTGGTGAACGAGCCGCGCGGCAACGATGTGCTGGTGGGCGCGCTGCTCACTGCACCGGTGCAAGCCGGCAGCGCCTGCGGCGTGATCTTCTTCAACAACGTGGGCTTCATCGGCATGTGCGGCCACGGCACCATCGGCGTGGTGGCCACGCTGGCTTACCTGAAACGGTTAGCACCCGGCGTGCACGCCATCGACACGCCGGTGGGCACGGTGGCGGCCGAGCTGCATGCTGATGGCGGCGTGACGGTGGCCAATGTGCCGGCGTACCGGCATGCGCGCCAGGTAACCGTTAACGTTAGCGGCCATGGCGTCTTGCACGGCGATGTAGCCTGGGGCGGCAACTGGTTCTTCCTGTGCCATGACCATGGCCTGGCCATCGACAGGGCAAGCGTCCCTGCCTTGCTGTTGTTGAGTGACGTCGTGCGCCAGGCGCTGCGCGCAGCCGGCATCACCGGCGCGCTCGGCGCCGAAATCGACCACATCGAATTGCTCGGCCCGGCACAGGCACCCGGGCACCACGGCCGCAGCTTCGTGCTGTGCCCGGGCGGCGCCTACGACCGCTCGCCCTGCGGCACCGGCACCAGCGCCAAGCTGGCCTGCCTGGCGGCTGACGGCGCGCTGGCGCCGGGCGAGGTGTGGCACCAGGAAAGCGTGATCGGCAGCGTTTTCGCGGCACGCTACGCCCTGCCCGCTGACGGCAGCGCCACGGTGCTGCCTTTCATCCACGGCCACGCGCATGTCACGCTGGATGCGCAGGTGGTGTTCGATCCACGCGACCCTTTTGCCTGGGGGCTGTGAGCGGCGCCTCAACGACAAGCATGAACAGCACCGCTGAACTCGCACCGCTGGGGGGTGATGACGCCAAGGCCGATGTGGTGGTGATCGGTGCCGGCGTGATCGGCCTGACGATCGCGCTGCGCCTGGCGCAACAGGGGCGCAAGGTGTGCGTGCTGGAACGTGAGGGCGTGGCCGCGGGCGCCAGCCGCGGCAATGCCGGTGCGTATGCGTTTTCAGACATCGAGCCACTGGCCACGCCGGGCATCCTGCGGCAAGTGCCGCGCTGGTTGCTTGACCCACTCGGCCCGCTGGCATTGCGGCCGGCCTACCTGCCGCGCATCGCGCCCTGGCTGTGGCGCTTCTGGCGCGCCAGCCAGACCGAGCGGGTGGCCGCCGGCACACGTGCGCAAGCGGCGCTGAACCGCTTGTCTGCACAAGCCACACCGCGCCTGCTGGCCAGCATCAACGCCCTGCACTGGCTGCATGAAGACGGCAACCTGCACCTGTACAGCAGCGTGGCGCAATGGCAGGCCTCGCTGCCCGGCTGGCAGGTGCGCGCTGACCATGGCATCGCTTTTGAGCATGCGTTCGGCCCCGGCGCCGCAGCCGCCATCGCGCGCTGGCAGCCGGGCTTGAGCCCCAGCCTGGTGGCCGCCACTTTCGTGCCTCGCTGGGCCACCATCGACGACCCGTTGCGCCTGGTGCAGCGTCTGGCGCAGCGCACGGCGGCGCTGGGCGCACGGCTGCGCCACGGCGAAGCGCTGGCGCTGCGGCCGGGACCAAACAGCGTGCAGGTGATATTGGCCGGCGGGCGCAGCGTGCAGGCGCAGCAAGTGGTGGTGGCCGCGGGCGCGTGGTCGCATCCACTGGCGCGCAGCCTGGGCGAGCGCATCCCGCTGGAGGCCGAGCGCGGCTACAACACCACGTTGCCGCCAGGCGCCTTTGCGCTGCGCCGGCAGCTCACGTTCCCGGGCCACGGTTTCGTGGTCACGCCCCTTGCCGGCGGGGTGCGCGTGGGCGGCGCGGTGGAGCTGGCCGGGCTGCACGCGCCACCGAACTACCGCCGCGCCGACGCCCTGCTGCGCCAGGCGCACCGCTTCATGCCGGGGCTGCGCGCGCAAGGCGGCACGCAGTGGATGGGCCTGCGGCCGTCGCTGCCCGATTCACTGCCCGCCATCGGTGCGGCGCGTGCTGATGCGCGCATCGTCTACGCCTTCGGCCATGGCCATCTGGGGCTGACGCAGTCTGCCGCCACGGCGCAGGTCGTGCTGGCATTGCTGAGTGGCAACGACCCAGGGCTGGACTTGCGCCCGTTCAGCCCGCAGCGGTTTTCACCTTGATCCAGCGCTACTTGATGTGCAAGCCGCCATCCACCATCAAGGTGGTGCCGGTGATGTAGCTGCCTTCGTCGCTGGCCAGCCACAGGATGGGCAGCGCGATCTCTTGCGGTGCAGCCCAGCGGCCGAGCAGCGAGGTGTCGTCGCGCTGGGTTTTCAGCGTGTCCACGTTCACACCACGGGCCTGGGCGCGGGCGATGTGAAAGTCAGTCAGCGTCGAGCCCGGGCACACCGCGTTCACGCGCACGCCGTGTGCCGCTTCCTCATGCGCCAGGGTGCGTGTGAAGGCCAGCAGCGCGGCCTTGCTGGCATCGTACAAGCCCATGCCCTTGCGGCCCGTGACGGCATAGCAAGACGACACATTGACGATGCTGCCGCGGCCGCTTTGGCGTAGCGCCGGCAAGGCAGCGCGGGTGCAGTGGGCCGCACCGAGCAGGTTCACATCGAGCAGCGCGCGCCATTCGTCGGGCGTGGCGTCAGCCAGGGCCGAGTAGTTGCGCATGGCCGCGTTGTTAACCAATATATCGAGCTGGCCAAACGCGGCCAGCGCCTGCTGCACCGCGGCCTGCATGGCCTGTGCATCGGCCACGTCGGCGGCGCACCCTTGCAACACGGCAGCGGGGTGTTCAGCGGCCAACGTTGCCAGTGTGCGCGCCAGGTTGTCGGGGCTGGCATCCACCAGCATTACCGCCGCGCCTTCGCTGCAAAAGGCCTGGGCGGTGGCCGCGCCGATGCCCGCCCCACCGCCCGTGATGAAGGCCGCTTTGCCGGCCAGGCGAAAGGGCCGCATCACGTTATTCGGCCTTGGTGCCGGTGTCCTTGATCACCTTGCCCCAGCGTGGAATTTCAGAGGCAATCCACTCGCCGAAATACTTCGGCGTGCTCGCCACGATGTCGAATTCCATCTGCTGCAAGCGCGCGCGCATCTCGGGCTGCGCCAGGATGCGGGTGATCTCCTTGTGATAGCGCTCGATGATGGGCGCGGGCGTGCCACCCGGGGCGAGGAAGCCGATCCACGACACCGCCACGAAGCCGGGGTAGCCCTGCTCGATCATGGTCGGCAGGTTGGGCGTGGACGCGAAGCGCTTGTCGCCGGTGGAGGCAATCAGGCGCAGCCGCCCTTCCTTGGCAAACTGCTGCACATTGCCTGGCACCATGAAGGCGGCATCGACCTGGCCGCCCACCAGGTCCGTCACGGCCGGTGCGGCCCCTTTGTAGGGCACATGCGTGATGTCGATCTTCGCAGCCGCCTTCAGCATTTCCATCGTCAGGTGCGAGGCGCTGCCGATCGACACCGAGGCATACGACAGTTGCTTCGTCTTGGCCAGCGCCACCAGCTCGGCCACGTTGTTCACCGGCACGCCGGGTGGCACGGCCAGGTACTGCGGCGCGGTGACGGCCAGGGTGATGGGCGCCAGGTCTTTCAGCGGGTCGTACGGCAGCTTGGGGTACAGCGTCACATTGATGGCCAAGGGGCCGTTGAAGCCGACCAGCAGCGTGTGGCCGTCGGGCGCGGCCTTGGCCACTTCGGCCGCGCCGATGGTGCCGCCGGCGCCGCCCTTGATTTCAACGATCACGGTCTGGCCCAGCACCTTTTGCAGCTCGCCCCCCACCATCCGCGCCAGCACATCGTTCGTGCTGCCCACGATGGGCACCACGATGCGCACGGTTTTGCTCGGCGCCCATTCCTGGGCCTGGGCGGCCAGGCTGGCAAAAGTGGCCATGGCGGCCAGGGCCAAGCTTGCGAGTGACTTCAAACGTTGTGTCATGGCTTGGCTGATTTGAAGCGTTAAATTGAATACACGGGCTGGTTGGTGGCGTCGTCAAGATGTTCGCGCGCCCAGGCCTGGGGTTTTTGTTCCACCGGCAGCAGCACGCCGGCCGCGCGTACGCGCTGGGCGTTGGCATCCAGCGCGGGCGGCTCCACGCCATGCGCCAAGCCCAGGGCCGCTTCATGCAGCATGCGCCGCGCCATGACGATGCCGCGATCCGTGGGCAAGAGCTTCTCCACACTGTGGTCTTGAATCGGCCCCATGCTTTCCTGCAACGAAGCGTCTTGCACCGAAAAGCCGAACACGCCGCTGTAGGCGCGCTTTTCCTTCTGCGCGCGGCGATCGATCAAATAGTCGTTGTCTTTATTTGCCGCCGGCCGCCAACTGCCACTCTCGTATTCGCAGTGAATGCCCTGGCCGGCGCGCATGGCATGCAGCTCTTCTGCGGTAAGCGCCCGCTCAGGCCGGAAGTTAATGCTCCAGGCCCAGCAGTTCTCATCATCAATCGGCACCCAGACATGGCCTCCCAAGGCATGCTCGCCGAAGGGCGGGATCAAGGTGTACCAGGGAAAGAGCCACTGCGTGATGCGCCAGTAGTAGCTGCCGGCCTCGCCATTGCGGCGGCCAAAAAGCGTCAGGCCAAACGGGGTTTTCTCGATGTCGAAGATCACATTGCCGTCGGCCTTGATGAATTCAAGCGCGCGCGTGCCGCGGTGCATGGGGTCAGCGTCCACCTCGTAGCGGTGCACGTACGACACATGCGCGGTGTCGATGCCGCCTTCCATCGCCTGCAAATAGTTGCACTGCTGCAAGCGCTTGCTGATGAAGACATGGCTGGCCGGCAGGCCGCACCATTCCAGGTCGGGCGGAGCGGGTTGTTGGTCTTGCGGGCCCATGTAAGCCCACACGATGCCGGCGCGTTCCATGCACGGGTAGCCGGTGATGCCCATGTGCGCGCAGGCCTGCGGCGCCGAGGGCACTTCCAGGCATTGCCCGAGGCGGTTGAACTTCAAGCCGTGGTAGGCGCAGCGAATGCCGCCCTCTTCATTGCGGCCAAAGAAGAGTGACACACCGCGGTGCGAACAGAACTCGCTGATCAAGCCGGCCTGGCCAGACGAATCCCGAAACGCCAGCAGCTTTTCGCCCATGATCTTCACGCGCACCTGCGGGCCGTCAGCTTCGGCGATCTCGTCGCTTTGCAGCACCGGCACCCAGTAGCGGCGCATCAGCGCGCCCATGGCGGTGCCGGGGCCGGTGTGGACCAGGGTGTCGTGCATCTCGGGGGACATGGCGGGTTCCTTGCGCAGCCGGGGTTTGGGGCGGAAGTGTCGCAGACGTGCTGACAGCCTCGGGTTCAATGGGGCACGTGCCCTGGCGTACTGCGGTATCAGAAAGCGGCCACTTCCGGCGTTGATCAAGGGCGGCCCCGCGGCTCCTCGTTGAGGCGGCCGTTGAGGCGGCCGCTTGACATCTCACGCTTGAGGAGTACGATGTAGACACATACGAGGATATACATCGTGAACCTACAAGTAGCGAAATGGGGTAACAGTCTTGCCCTGCGAATCCCGTCCGAAGTCGTGCGTCGGCTCGGCCTGCGTGAGGGTGCAACCGTCGAGGCGCAGCTCACCGTCGATGGCACGCTATCCATTCGGCCGGCGCAGTGGAATCGCAAGGCGTTCGCCCTCGAGCTGACTGAGGTGCGCAGCGCCATGCCCATGACTGAGTCAGTGATGCAGGAACTGCGCAGCGCAGCGCGGTACTGAAATGAAACACCCCCCTACGCGCTTCGCGCGCCCCCTCAAGGGGGCAACGCCAGCGGCCCGGCAGAGCCGGTTCCGCGGCGTTCGCTTGGTCCGAGCTGTTTCATGCGTCGTGGGTGGCGGCTGGCGCCATGGAGAACTGACATGGTCTATGTCGACACCAGTGTGCTCGTGCCGCTGTTCCTGAACGAGCCGCACAGTCTGGCCGCTAGCGACTGGTACGCGCACGAGAAGAGCGAGCTCGTCGCCGCGGCCTGGTGCATTCCCGAGTTCGCCAGCGCCCTTGGCATCAAGCAGCGCACTGGTGCGATCGACGCGCAGCAAGCTCAACGCGCCTGGGAGAGCTTCAAACGCATGGTGGCTGCTGACCTTCGACTGCTTCCGGTGGAGCCCGCCAGTTTTCATCGCGCGGCCGAGCTGGTGCTGGATGCCGCGAGCACGCTGCGCGCCGGCGACGCACTGCACCTGGCGTGTGCCGAGGCCGCGGGTGCGAAGCGCATGGCGACCCTGGACGACGTACTGAGCCGCAATGCCCAACGCCTCAAGATGAAGCTGGTTGCGCTGCGCGGCACGCCCTGACAGACGCAGACAAGCGCGAAACGACGACGAGCTACAGTCCCTTCGGGCGTCGCAGTTCGGCCACCTGCGGTCGTTCGCGGCAGGCCGGTTCAGGGCGGCCAAGCAGGCCCCGCCCTGCTCGGACGCAACTTCCAACGCGAGCGGGGCCGTCAGACCTCCCGACGCGCCTCGTGAATCACCCCCAGCCGCCGCGCCATCTCGGCTTTGAGCCAGATGGCGTCGTGCCCGGGCACAACCAGCTGCAGGCCCTGCGCCAGCATGTCGCACGCCATCTCGGCACTGCCGCACCAGATGCCTGCCACCTTGCCCGCTGCCGCACAAGCCTGCTGAATGCGGGTGATGGCCGCGGCCAGCACTGGGTGGGTGTGTGCAGCGCCGGGGCCCAGGCCCAGCGCGATGCCAAGGTCACTGGGGCCAATGAACAGGCCGTCGATCGGCACGACAGCAGCGATGGCCTCGACCGCGTCCAACCCGGCGCGGGTCTCGATCATCGCCAGTGCCAGCATCTGCGCGTTGGCATGCTGCGCGTAGTCTGCGCCGCCTACCAGCAGGCCGCGCGCAGGGCCGAAGGAGCGGTCGCCGCCGGAGCCATCTGGGCCATCGATCGGGTAGCGGCAAGCGCGGCCAAAGGCCACGGCCTCCGCTACTGAATTGATCAACGGGCAGATCACACCGTAAGCGCCACAGTCCAACGCGCGGTTGATCTCGCCCAGGTTGTTCTGGCTGACGCGTACCAGCGGCACGGCGGACGTGTGCGACAGCGCCTGCAGCATGGCCAGCATCTGCGCATGGCCGGCCATGCCGTGCTGGCAGTCGATGACGACAGCGTCGAAGCCGGCCTGGCCTACCAATTCGGCGGCATAGGCCGAGTCGATGCTCATCCAGCCGGCCACGCCTCCCCGGCCGGCCTGGAAGATGTCGAGCAGGCGGTTGGTCTTCATGGGCAGGTCTCCGTCAGGTGGTGCAGGAAGGTGTGCAGGTGCTTGGCAGCAGCATGTGGCTGCTGCATTGGGAACAGATGGCCGGCACCGGCCAGCGGGTAATGAACCGCGATGTGCGGCGGCTGCACGAGTACGACGATCTCGTCGCTTTGCTCTGGCGGGCACAGGTTGTCGTGTTCGCCGCTCAAGGTCAGCACGGGCGTGGCGAGATGCCGGCGCGGCGCTATCAAGCCGGGGCGCTGCCGTGCGTAGGCCAATTGGTGTGCAAAGCGCGGCAGCCCGACGGCCTGCGCCTGTGCGACCAGCCCCTGCAGCAGTGCCGCCAGGCTGCGGCTGTCCAGCAAGGTGCCGGGCAGCGCGATCAGGCGAGGCGCCTTCACACCGCCATGGCCGGCGGCAACAGACTCAAGCGCGCAAGCCGGCCGCCCGCGTCGAGCGTGGTGTCCAGCGCTGCGGCTGCGGCATGCACTTGAGGGCTGAAGCGCGGCGTCTTGCGATGGTCGCCGTTCACCACCAGCAAGGCTTCGGCGTCCTGCGTGCCGGTGTTGATGAACTGCCGCGTGCACCCGCCCGGCAATGACAGCGTGTCCCACGCGCCCAGGTCGGCCCGCACATGATCAGCGCTGTCGGCCCCGGCATTGAAGGCCACCTGCAACGGGCCGCGCGCATGCACGAGCACGGCGTTCTCGTCGATAGCGAAGGGCGCGCTGCGCTGACCTATCGGCACGCGCAGCCACTCGACGGAGAAGCCCTGCGGGTCGGTCACGGCCGGCCGATGGTCGCGGTACTGGCTGATGCCCCAGCCGATCACTGGGGCGAGTTGCCAGGCCTGGCCCGGCAGCACAGCGTCAAGCGTGGCGACATGAAAATCGCGCTGTGCCGGCTTCACGCAGCGCGCCGACAGGTCGCCGACCGACCAGCGGCGCAGGGCGGCTACCTCGTGCGGCGGCATCAGCGGCAGCAGGGTGCCGTCAGGCGGGGGCGCGTGGCCAGCGGGCACGTCGATCAACTGATTGTCGCGGCCCAGGTACAGGCCTGTGGCGCGCGCGCGACGCATCACCTCGGGGCTCCAGATGATGCCGCCGGTGTCGTCGCCACCCAGCACCGTCATCAGGAAGCCGTGCTTGCTGCCGCTGTTGCTGAATCCGCGGAACATCCAGGTCGGCATGCAGATCACGTCGCCTTCTTCCAGCACGGATTCGCCTTCGTCGCCTGCCGCGCCCCAGCGCAAGGTGAAGGCGCCTTCGCAGGCGATGAAGACCTCGGACGTGAAGTGCAGATGCAGGCTGTTGGTGATGCCCGGGCCCAGCCCGGCCGCGCCGATGTTGAAGCCATGCGGCTCGCGCAGGTTCACCACTTGGTTGGCGTTTTGGGTGACGCCCGGGCCGATGATGGCGTAGTTTTCCTTCGGCGTGCTGCCGGGCAGACGCACGTCGATGAAGGCGTCGTCGCAGGACTGATACTGGCTGCGGCGGATGTGGCGGCGCTGGAGTTCGGCGGGGGTCAGGATCATGTTGATACGTCCAATCGGTGAGAGCTTCAGCCCTTGACGGCACCCTGTGTGAGGCCGGAGACGATCTGCTTCTGGAACAGCGCCACCAGGATGATGAGCGGGATGGTGATGCTGACCGCGCCCGCCACACCCTGCATCAGCAGTGCATCACTCTCGGCGGTGATGGCCCCGGCAATGGCGGCGGGCATGGTCATGCGGTCGGCATGGGTCAGCGCCGAGCTGAGCATGAAGTCGTTGTAGGCGAGCAGGAAGCTGAACAGACCGGTCGTCACCACACCCGGCCACATGACAGGGATGATGACGCGCCGAAAGGCCTGCAAGCGCGAGCAGCCGTCGACCATGGCGGCTTCGTCCAGCTCCTGCGGGATGTTCACGAAGAAGCTGCGCAGCATCCAGATGGTGAAGGGCTGGTTGATGGCCACCAGCACGAAGATCAACGACACCGTGGTGTTGCGCATGCCGATGGCGTCGAACAACGCATGGAAGCTCGGCAGCAGCGTGGCGTGCGGAAGCGCGCGAAACACCAGGGCAATGATGAGCAGCCAGAAGCCCAGGCTGCCCCGATAGCGCGACAAGGCATAGCCGGCCAGGCAACCCACGGTGAGCGAGATTCCCACCGTGCCCAGGGTGACGACGAGAGTGTTGCCGAAGTTCCGGTAGAACTCGCGGTCAATCCACAAACCTCGGTAGTTCTCGAACGTGACGGGCGCCAGCCACTTTAGCGGCGCCGAGAAGGCATCCACATAGGTTCGCAGTGAGATCACGGCCGTCCAGAACACCGGCAGCGCGGCCAGCACCAGCCACAACACCAGGGCGGTGTAGAGCAGGGCTTGGCCGAGACGTAAGGTCTTCATTTCAGTACCGCCCGGCCGTTCCGAAGGTACTGAGCGCCAGCCGCGAGACGCGGCTGGCCTTCGTGCCGTCCAAGTCCGCGCAGGCGGACTTGGAGCCGCGGCAGTCAGCCCCCTCGGGGGGCCGCGAGCGAAGCGAGCTTGGGGGTTTCATCTCAACCACCTTGCCGTTGTTCGCGCCAGGTCTTGCGCAGCAGCGGAATGAGCAACACCGCGATGCCGAGGATGGTCAGGACCGACGCCGCGCTGGCCTTGTACGGGTTGTCTTCCTGCAGAAGTATGTGATAGGTCAGGTACTGCACGCTGGTCGTGAAG
>JANMYI010000138.1:0-1625 GCA_031381955.1 Burkholderiales bacterium | reverse complement strand
ATCGCCAACCGCCTGCGCGGTTACTTTTCGCGCCGCTTGAGTTCGTTGCCCGATGAAACGGAGGACCTGGTGCAGGAGACACTGCTTGCGCTGCACTTGCAGCGCGGGACGTACGACCCTCGATGGCCGGTCAGTGCCTGGGTGTTCGCGATCGCACGCCACAAGCTGTTCGACCTGTTTCGGCGCCACGGCCGCCACGGTGCCATGCACGAGCCACTGGATGAACTCGACGAGGCCTGCCATCCGGCGAGCGATGCCGAGCCGTCGGCGCAACGCGACCTGGCCGTGCTGCTCGAAGCGCTGCCGCCCGCGCAATGTGCGGCGATCGTGATGACGCGGATCGAGGGGCTGTCCATGTCCGAGGCCTCCTGTCGCAGCGGTGTTTCGGTGGCGGCGCTGAAGGTACAAGTGCACCGCGGGCTCAAGCGCTTGGCGCTGCTGGCGAGGAATGATGCGACATGAAGACGACTGAACTGATCGGCCTGCTGGCCAGCGGCGCGGGCCCCGCGCCGCGCGTGAATCCGATGCTGCGCCTGGCGCCGGCCATGGTGGGCGGCACGCTCGTTGCCACGCTGTTGTCGATCGGCCTGTTGGGTCTGGTGCCGGCACACATGTTCGCGACGCCTGCGCTGTGGGCCAAGCTGGCCTACGCGGGCTTGCTCGCCGGCGGCGCCGGCTGGCTCACGGCACGCCTGTCTTTGCCGTTGTCGCATGTTCGCGCGCCAACCCTGGCCATCGTTGGCGTCGCCGCCGCCATGGCCTTGCTCGGGTTGGCGGCGCTTCTCGCCGCGGCGCCGGGCGAGCGCATCGGTGCCTTGCTCGGCCGCAGTTGGTACCGCTGCCCGCTGATCGTTGCCGGCGTGGCGCTGCCCGCGCTGGCGGCCGTGCTGTGTACGCTGCGCGGCATGGCGCCGACGCGGCTGCGCGAGGCCGGGTTGGCGGCCGGCCTGCTGGCCGGGGCGCTGGGTGCCATCGGCTATGCGCTGCACTGCCCCGAGGAGTCGCTGGCCTTCATCGCGGTCTGGTACTCGCTGGGCATCCTGGCCAGCGGCGCACTCGGCGCGTTGCTCGGGCCTCGGTTGTTGCGTTGGTGAAGGCGCGCCTTTGCAGGCCCAACCCGAACGGCCGAGGTGATTTGCCGCGCCAGGCGTTGTTGCCAACTCGTTGTGTCGCCCCGCCACACGCCTCGCTGGTGCCTAGCCTGGTACGGCAACTCACCTCGGCGCGGGCCTGACCCAAAGCCCGACAGCCTCCAAGGCTGCGCGCCGATGCGAACGTCGAACCGTGGTGCAGCAGCCGGCAAGTGGCGTGGCCTTCGCTGAGCTGCAAACGCGCACCGGTGCTGTGCTCCTGAAACGTAGCGTCTAAGGTTAACTCACGTAACTGCCAACGAATGAACAGGGTGGGCGCCCGCCCTTTGCTGTGAACGCCATGCTGCGGGTGCACTTCATGCAACAGTGGTTTGGGCTGGGCGACCTGGCGATGGAAGAGGCGCTGCACGACACGCCCATGCTGCGCGAATTCGCAGGCTTGAGCGGGCTGGCACGCATGCCCGACGAGAGCACCATCCTGCGCTTTCGCCACGTCCTGGAAACGCACAAGCTGGCCGAGCAGATGCTGGCCAC
>JANMYI010000135.1:0-2332 GCA_031381955.1 Burkholderiales bacterium | reverse complement strand
CAAATGTCAAGCATCGACTACAGCCAGAAAATCCCCAACAACGTTAACTTGAGCGACGACCGCACCCTGCAGCGTGCACTCGAAGGTTGGCAGCCCAACTTCATCAACTGGTGGGACGACGTCGGCCCTGAAGGCTCGACCAACTACGACGTATACCTGCGCACCGCGGTGAGCGTCGACCCGCAAGGCTGGGCGCAGTTCGGCCACGTCAAGATGCGCGACTACCGCTGGGGCATCTTCCTCAACCCGGGCGACGCCGAACGCAAGATTCACTTCGGCGACCACCTGGGTGAAAAGGCCTGGAGCGACATCCCTGGTGAATACCGCGCCAACCTGCGCCGCATCATCGTCACGCAAGGTGACACCGAGCCGGCCAGCGTGGAGCAGCAGCGCCACCTGGGCCTCACCGCGCCGAGCATGTACGACCTGCGCAACCTGTTCCAAATCAACGTCGAAGAAGGTCGCCACCTGTGGGCCATGGTCTACCTGCTGCACAAGCATTTCGGGCGCGACGGCCGCGAAGAAGCCGATGCGTTGCTCGAACGCCGCAGTGGCGACGAGAACAACCCGCGCATCCTGGGCGCGTTCAATGAAGCCACGCCCGACTGGCTGAGCTTCTTCATGTTCACGTACTTCACTGACCGTGACGGCAAGTTCCAGCTCTGCGCCCTGGCCGAAAGTGCCTTCGACCCGCTGGCCCGCACCACCAAGTTCATGCTCACCGAAGAAGCGCACCATATGTTCGTGGGCGAGTCGGGCATCAGCCGCATCATCGCGCGCACCTGCGCCGCCATGAACGAGCTGAAGACCGACGACGTGAACATACTGCGCAACGCTGGCGTGATCGACCTGCCCACCTTGCAACGCTACCTTAACTTCCACTTCAGTGTGACGGTGGACTTGTTCGGCGCTGATGAATCGAGCAACGCCGCCACCTTCTATTCCACCGGCCTGAAGGGCCGCTATGAAGAAGGCAAGCGCATGGACGACCATCAATTGCGCGCCCAGACCTACAAGGTGCTGGAGGTGAAGAACGGGCAACTCGTCGAGAAAGAGGTTCCCATGCTCAACGCGCTGAACGAAGTGCTGCGCGACGACTTCATTGCCGACAGCGTGGCCGGTGTTAACCGCTGGAACAAGGTGATCGAAAAGGCCGGCATCCCGGTGCGCCTGGTGCCGCCGCACAAGGCGTTTCACCGCAACATCGGCGCCCTGGCGCAGGTGAAGGTGTCACCCGATGGCCGGGTGCTCAGCGAGGCCGAATGGAAGGCCAATGTCGACAAGTGGCTGCCCAGCGAACAAGACCGCGCCTTCGTCACCAGCCTGATGGGCAAGTGCGTGGAGCCGGGCAAGTTTGCGAACTGGATTGCGCCGCCGGTGATGGGCATCAACCGCCAGCCGGTTGACCATGAGTACGTCAGATTTGCTTGAGCGAGACACGCCAGCAAGAGCGCTCATAGAAAACGATTCGCGAGGAGACACAGCACCATGAACGCGCCCGCCGAGATCAAGCTGATCAGGCAGCACCTGATCGACCCCGAGATCTGCATCCGTTGCAACACCTGCGAGGCGATCTGCCCGGTGGGCGCAATCACGCACGATGCGCGCAACTACGTGGTCGATGCCGAGAAGTGCAACCTGTGCATGGCCTGCATTTCGCCCTGCCCCACCGGCAGCATCGACAACTGGCGCAACATGCCCAGCAGCTTGGCCTACGACACGGCCGAGCAGTTGACCTGGGACGAGTTGCCGGGCGAATTGACACCCGAGCAATTGGCCGATGCCGGCGTGGCGGCGGATGCGCAACCGGTGCTTGAACCACTGGCCGTGGCGCAGGCCACCAGCGGCTTGGGCGAGGCGGTGTTCAACAGCGCCCAGTTCGGTGCCGTGGTGCCACCCTGGTCGGCCGCTCACGCGTACACCAACCTCTACGGCCCCAAGGCGGCGGAAAGAGCCATCACTGCCACCGTGAGCGGCAATGTGCGCGTCACCGCAGTGGGCAGGGACTACGACACCCACCACGTCGTGCTCGACTTCGGCGGCATGCCGTTCCCGGTGCTCGAAGGCCAGTCGATCGCCATCGTGCCGCCGGGCGTGGATGAAAACGGCCGCGCCCACCACCCGCGCCAATACTCCATCGCCAGCCCGCGCAACGGCGAGCGGCCGGGCTACAACAACGCGGCGCTGACCATCACGCGCGTGCTCAATGACCTCCAAGGCCATCCGGTGCGCGGCGTGGCCAGCAACTACATGTGCGATCTGAAGGTGGGCGACACCGTGCAGGTCATCGGCCCGTTCGGCAGCAGCTTCCTGATGCCCAATCACCCGAAGA
>JANMYI010000176.1:0-10806 GCA_031381955.1 Burkholderiales bacterium | reverse complement strand
GCCGCCGAGCACCCAACCCAGGGCCGGTGAGACACGGGGCTCGTCGTCGGCCGGGGTTTCGAGGTATGACGCCTGCTGGCTGTGCAGGCCCGGCACATGGCCTTGCTCGCGCTCGCGGTCAGCGCGCTTGAGGGCTTCGAGGATGTACGACATGGCGGGAGGCTTTAGTTCGGCAATTCAGTTCGTCAACAAACGCGGTTCGTCCACGCTGGTGGCGCGGTTCAACTGCATCAGCGTGGTCGGGCCGGCCACGCCATCGCTGGCCAGGCCGTGCAGGCGCTGGAAGACCTGCACCCGCGCCTTCAGAGCGTCGTCAAACACCGGCGGCTCAAGCGCGCCGCCGTCCTGGTTGGCCTGGGCCAGTCGCGCGGCCAGCCACTTCACGGCCGGGCCGCGGGCGCCGTTGGTCATCGAGCCGGCATAACCTTCAGGGGAGCGCCACAGCGTCAGTGCCTCGCCGCGCCACCAGGCGGCCAGTTGCACCAGCGGCAGCTTCAGCGTCTGCTCACCCAAGCGAAGGGTGGCACCCTGGGCTGACAAGCCTTGCAGCAAGGCATAGCCGCTCACGCCTTCGCCTTGCAGCAGCAGCGCGGCCGGGCGGTCGAGCTGGCGCAGTTGGCCGAAGTTCAGATTGAGCTTTTGGCAGCGCACGTTTGCGCTGAGCAAGTCGGTGCAGGAGTCTGTGGCGGTGCTCGGCTGGCCCCAGCGGCCGGCCAGGCCCTGCCAGGCCGCGCGCTCGGCCAGGCCGTTGCGGGCCAGGTTGGCGCGCAGTTCGGCTTGGTCGATAAGCGCTGGCGCTGCGGCAGCAAGGGCGGCTGCAGATGCGGCCAGGCGCGGCACGGCAGGCCCGCTCGCAGCCGCCGCCACGCCGCCGGCACCACTGGCCGCGTTGCCGGCACTGGCCGCACTCGCCGCACTCGCCACGGGCACCGCCTGCACCGCGCTGCCCAGCCCGCCGACCCAATACGCCGCGCCCAAAGCCACGGCCAGGCCGGCCGCGCCCAGGGCGAGCATGGGCGCGTGCTGGGCCAGGGCCTGGCGGCGCGCGGCGCGGCGGTCGGCGCCAAAGACTTCGTTGCCGGCCTGCACCACCATCTTGTCGTCAGCGCGGCGTTTGCCCTGGCTGTAGGCACCGAGCAAAGCGCGGTCGCACAACAGGTTGATGCGCCGCGGCACGCCACGCGAAAGCTTGAAGATGCGTGCCAGCGCCGCGCGCTCAAAGGGCAGCGGCCCGCCCCAGCCGGCCACCTCAAGCCGGTGGCGGATGTAGTGGCGCATTTCGTCTTCGCTCAGCGCGCCCAGGTGGTAGCGCGCAATCACGCGCTGGGCCAATTGCTCCATCTGCGGCTGGGCCAGCATGTCGCGCAACTCGGGCTGGCCGATCAGCACGATCTGCAGCAGCTTGCGCTCGCGTGTTTCCAGGTTGGTGAGCAGGCGCAACTGTTCCAGCACATCGAGCGAAAGGTTCTGCGCCTCGTCGATGATCAGCAGGTTGTTCTGCCCCACGGCATGGGTGCGCAGCAGGAACTCATTCAACGCATCCACCCGGCCCTTGCCCGTGGCGCCCGGCTCCACCTGCACGCCGAATTCGGTGCACACCGATTCCACCAATTCGTCGGCCGTGAGCTTGGGGTTGAAGATGTAGGCCACATTGCATTTCTTCGGCACCTGCTCCAGAAAGCAGCGGCACACCGTGGTCTTGCCGGCGCCGATTTCACCCGTGAGCAGCACGAAGCCGCCGCCGCCCTTGATGCCATACAGCAAGTGGGCCAGGGCCTCGCGGTGGCGCTCGCTCATGAAGAGGTAGCGCGGGTCGGGCGCGATCGAGAACGGCTCGTGCTTCAGGCCCAGGGCTTTGGCGTACATGGGCGAAGGATAAGCGGGCGTGCTTTCTACAATGCGGGCGATGAATGCCGTGCATGCCCCGCCACTTCGAAGGCCGATCCGTGAATTGCCCGATGAACTGGTGAGCCAGATCGCCGCGGGTGAAGTGATCGAGCGGCCGGCTTCTGTGGTGCGCGAGTTGGTCGACAACGCGCTCGATGCCGGCGGCACGCAAATCACCCTGCGCCTGCAAGCCGGCGGCGTGCGCGCCATCGTGCTGGAAGACGATGGTTGCGGCATCCCCAGCGGCGAACTGGCCTTGGCGCTGAAACGCCACGCCACCAGCAAGATCGGCAACCTGGCCGAGCTGGAACAAGTGGCCACGATGGGTTTTCGTGGAGAGGCGCTGGCGGCCACGGCCTCGGTGGCCGAACTCGCGCTCACCAGCCGCACCGCGCAAGACGCCCACGCCACGCGGCTTGACGCGCACAGCGGCGAACTGCAACCCGCAGCGCGCGCCGTGGGTACCACGGTGGAGGTGCGCGAGCTGTTCTTCAGCACCCCGGCGCGGCGAAAGTTCTTGAAGACCGATGCCACCGAACTGGCGCATTGCGTTGAAGCCGTGCGCCGCCATGCCCTGGCGCGGCCGGATGTGGGCTTTGCGGTGTGGCATGAGGGCAAGCTGGTTGAGCAATGGCGCGCCGGCAGTGCCGAGCAAAGACTGGCCGATGTGCTGGGCCGCGAGTTCACGGCCAACAGCCGCACGCTGCAATTCGAAAGTCCCACTTTAAAAATGCATGGCCGCAGCGGCACGCCCGAGGCGGCGCGCGCGCGGGCTGACCATCAATACGTCTACGTGAACGGCCGCTACGTGCGCGACCGCCTCATCGCCCACGCCATGCGCGCCGCGTATGAAGACGTGCTGCACGGCGCGCGCCAGCCGGCGTATGTGTTGTTCATCGCCGTCGACCCGGCGCGGGTGGACGTGAACGTGCACCCGACCAAGATCGAGGTGCGCTTTCGCGATGGCCGCGAGTTGCACCAGGCGGTGCAGCGCGCGGCTGAAAACGCGCTCGCGCCCAACCGCGCGGCACTGGCGCAAGAATTCGCGCACGGCCTGGCGCAGGGCTTGAGCGCGGATCAGGCCGGTGGCGCCGCGCCGCCGCGGCTGTTCCGGCCGCTGGAACCCAGTGCCTATCAAACCCGATTGAGCCTGCCGCAACTGGCGCAGCTCTATGCCGCCGAGCCGGCGCCGGCCTGGAACGTGACGCCACTGCCGCCCACGAAACAAGCCGATGCACAGGACACCGATCACCCCCTGGGCCGCGCCCTGGGGCAACTCGGCGGCGCCTACGTGCTGGCTGAAAACGCCCAGGGCCTGGTGATCATCGACATGCACGCGGCGCATGAGCGCGTGGTGTACGAACGCCTGAAGAGCGCGCACAACGCGCAGCGCTTGCAGGCCCAGCCCTTGTTGATCCCCTTCACCTTCAGCGCCACAGATGCCGAGGTGGCGCTGGCGCAGACGCACCAGGCTACGCTGCTTGAATTGGGCTTGGATGTGGCACCGCTGACGCAGCGCACCCTGGCCGTGCGCAGCCGCCCGGCGGCGCTGCCTGATGCCGACCTGGCCGAGTTGACACGCTCGGTGCTGGCTGAACTGGGTGAAGTGGGCGAGCACGGCGCCGCCGGCACGGTGCAGCGCGCACGCGACGAACTGCTCGCCACCATGGCCTGCCACGGCGCCGTGCGCGCCAACCGCAGCTTGAGCCTGCCGGAGATGGACGCGCTGCTGCGCCAGATGGAAGCCACCCAGCGCAGCGACCAATGCAACCACGGCCGGCCCACCTGGCGTCAGGTTTCCATCAAAGAGCTCGACCAACTGTTCATGAGGGGGCGTTGAACATGGCCAGGAAGTTCCTGCTCATCTTGCTGTCAGGCGCCGCGCTGCTGGGCAGCAGCGGCTGCGCCACGCTCGACGACACCCAGGCGCGCTGGATCTTCCGCCCCTCGCGCGAAGCCTGGCGCGGCGGCGAAGACATCACCCAAGGCATGCACGAGCACTGGATCGAATTCGCTTCGAAGGTCGATGCCGGCCAGCCGGTGAAACTGCATGCGCTGTGGCTGCCACAGGCGCGCGCCGACGCGCCGGTGTTGCTGTTTTTGCATGGCGCACGCTGGGACTTGCGTGGCAGCGCCACGCGCATGCGGCGCATGCATGAGCTGGGCTTTTCGGTATTGGGGGTGGACTACCGCGGCTTCGGCCGCAGCAGCGGCGACGTGCCTTCCGAGCCGCGCGCCTATGAAGACGCGCGCCAGGCCTGGAGCTGGTTGGCCGCGCAACACCCGGGCAAGCCGCGCTACATCTTCGGCCATTCGCTCGGCGGCGCCGTCGCGGTGCAATTGGCTGCCAGCGTGGCCGATGAGGCCGGCCTGATCGTCGAAGGCACCTTCACCTCGGTGGCTGACGTGGTGGCCACCTACCGCTGGGGCTTTGCCGCATTGGGCATCCTGATCACGCAGCGCTTCGAGTCGATCAACCGCATTGCCGAGATCGGCTCGCCACTGCTGGTGGTGCACGGCACGGCCGACACGGTGATCGCGCCCACGCTCGGCGAGCGCCTGTATGCCCAGGCGCGCAGCCCGAAGCGGCTGGAAAAGGTGGAAGGCGGCACGCACCACAACACCAACGCCATGGGCATGGCGCAATACCGCCGCGCCCTGGGTGAGCTGTTTGGCCTGTCTGGTCAGGTCACCACGACGGCCAGCACGCGATGATCGAAGCACCCACCCACCCCGAAGGCCCGCGCCTGTCGAAGGTGATGAGCGAACGCGGCCTGGCCTCGCGGCGTGAAGCTGATGAATGGATCGGCGCCGGCTGGGTGCGCGTGGATGGCCGCATGGCGGTGCTGGGTCAACGCGTGCTGCCAGAGCAAGCCATCACCATTGACCCCGCCGCCAGGCGCGAACAGGCCAAGGCCGTGACCGTGCTGTTGCACAAGCCGATAGGCTATGTGAGCGGCCAGGCCGAAGACGGCCACGCGCCGGCGGTGACGCTGGTCACGCCCAACAACCGCTGGCCTGAATGCGGCGCGCCGCGCAGCTTTCACCTCGGCCAGTTCCGCGGGCGGGCGCCGGCCGGGCGCTTTGACATCGACTCCACCGGCCTGCTCGTGCTCACGCAAGACGGCCGCGTGGCCAAGCGCTTGATCGGCGAAAACTCACCCGTGGAAAAGGAATACCTCGTTCGTATAACGCATGAGTTCACTGACGGCGTGCCGCCGCAGGTGATCAGCACCTTGAAGCACGGCCTGGAACTCGACGGCAAGCCGCTCAAGCCGGCCAAGGTGAGCTGGGCCAATGAAGACCAGTTGCGCGTGGTGCTGAACGAAGGCCGCAAGCGGCAAATTCGCCGCATGTGCGAAGCCGTGGGGCTGAAGGTGGTGGGCCTGAAGCGCGTGCGCATCGGCCGCATCGCGCTGGGCAAATTGCCCGCTGGGCAGTGGCGTTATCTGCGTGATGACGAATTCTTTTAAGTGACAGTCACGAGTGTCGCCCCGGCACCGCTGGCGCTGTGCATCGCCGGGCCCACGGCCAGCGGCAAGAGCGTGTTGGCGCTGCAACTGGCGCAAGAGTTGGGCGGCGAAATCATCAGCGTTGATTCCGCCCAGGTCTACCGCGGCATGGATGTGGGCACTGCCAAGCCCAGTGCCGCCGAGCGCGCCGCGGTGCCGCACCACCTGATCGACATCATCGAGCCCAACGCCGCGTACTCAGCCGCGCAGTTCGCCCGCGCCGCGCGCCGCTTGATCGACGAGATTCATGCGCGCGGCCGCGTGCCGCTGCTGGTGGGCGGCACCATGCTGTACTTCAAGGCCCTGCGCGACGGGTTGTCTGCCTTGCCGCAGGCCGACGCTGCGCTGCGCGCGCAGCTCGACGCGCAGGCGCGCGAACTGGGCTGGCCCGCCATGCATGCGCAACTCGCGCAGGTCGACGCGCCCACCGCCGCCCGGCTGGCGCCGAACGACGCGCAGCGCATCCAGCGCGCGCTCGAAGTGTTTGCGCTGAGCGGCCGCGCGCTGAGCAGCCTGCAAGGCCAACCCACCACGGCGCCGCTGCCGCTGCCCATGCTGGCGCTGGAGCCGGCGTCGCGCGCCTGGCTGCATGAACGCATCGCGCTGCGCTTTGAGGCCATGCTGCAAGCCGGGCTGGTAGCTGAAGTGCAGCGCTTGCGCGCACGCGGCGATCTGCACGCTGCCATGCCGGCCGTGCGCTGCGTCGGCTACCGCCAGGCTTGGGCGGCGCTGGATGCTGGCAACCTGGCGCCCTTGCTTGATGCCGGCATCGCCGCCACGCGGCAACTGGCCAAGCGCCAGCTCACCTGGCTGCGCAGCATGCCGCGCACGGCGGTGGCCTGTGATGCGCCCGGTTTCATGCCGCAGGCGCTGGCCCAAGCCAAACTGTTGCTTGCACGGCAAGCGTGATGCCGATGTTGCATGTGAGCAACCTGGCCATGCACTTCGCCGGCGTGCCGGTGTTCGAAGGCGTGAATCTGGTGCTGCAGCGCGGTGAATTCGTGGCCCTGCTGGGCGAGTCGGGCGTGGGCAAGTCCACCCTGCTGAACAACATCGCCGGCCTGGAGCCGGTGGCCACGGGCAGCATCAGCGTGGCCGGCATGGCGCTGGCAGGCATGGACGACGCTGCGCTGGCCCGGCTGCGCCGCCAGCACCTGGGCTTTGTGTTCCAGGCCTTTCATGTGCTGCCGCACCTGAGCGTGGCCGAGAACGTCTCATTGCCGCTGCGCTTGCTGCAGCGCCCGCACGAGGCGCGGGTGAGCCAGGTGTTGCAGGCGCTGGGCCTGGAAGGGCTGGGAGCGCGCATGCCGGCCCAGCTTTCAGGCGGGCAGTTGCAGCGCGTGGCCATTGCGCGCGCGGTGGTGCACGAGCCGGGCTTGATCCTGGCCGATGAGCCCACCGGCAACCTCGACCCCGGCACCGCGCAGCGCGTGCTCGACGCGCTGCACGCGCAAGTGCGCGCCACCGGCGCGGCCTGCCTGCTGGCCACGCACTCGCTGGCCGCGGCGCGCCGGGCAGACCGCGTGTTGCGCCTCACACCCCAAGGCGTGGTGGCCGAAACGCTTTGAGTCATGTCAAGCGTTAGTTTGTCTCTGCTGCCGCTGCTCAGCCGGCGCGAATGGGCGCACCACCCCTGGCGCCACCTGATGGCGGTGCTGGCGGTGGCGCTGGGCGTGGCGCTGGCGTGGTCGGTGCATGTGGTCAACGCCTCCGCCCTGGCCGAGTTTTCGGCCGCCATGGCGCAGGCCCAGGGCCAGGCTGATGTGCAACTGCGTGCACCGGGCGGCATGCTGGACGACGCGCTGTACGAGCGCGTGGCCGTGTTGCCGCAGGTGCTGGCCGCCAGCCCGGTGCTGGAAGTGTCCACGCACGGCCTGGCCGCTGATCAACGCCGCGTGCCCTTGACGTTGCTGGGCGTGGACGCCCTGCAACTGCCCGCCCTGGCCCCGGCGCTGATGCCGCAACTGATGCCGCAACTGATGCCGCAACTGATGCCGCAACTGATACCGCAACCGATGCCCCAGGCCGCCGCGTCGGCCCCGCTGCGCGCGCTGTTCGACCCCGCCGTGGTGTACGCCAACGCCGCGGCGTTGCAAGCCCTGGGCCCGGGCCTGCAACCGGGCGCCGAGCTGCGCCTGCAAAGCGGCCCGCAATGGTTCAGCCTGCGCCTGGCCGGCCGCGTGGCCGCCGGCGGGCCACCGCTGTTGGTGATGGACATCGCCGCGGCGCAATCTGCCTTTGGCATGAACGGAACGTTAACCCGCATTGACCTGCGCCTGGCCCCGGGCAGTGATTTGACGGCGCTGCTGCGCCAAGCCCAGGCCGCGGCCGATGTTCAGGCTGTGGCACCCGCCGCGGCGCAAGCGCGTGGCGACCAACTGACCCGCGCCTACCGCGTCAACCTCAGCGTACTGGCGCTGGTGGCGCTGCTGGTGGGCGGCTTCCTGGTTTATTCGGTGTTGGCCTTGTCGGTGGCGCAGCGCCAGCCCGAGTTGGCCTTGTTGGGCGTGCTGGGCCTGGGCGCACGCCAACGCCGCACCCTGGTGCTGGCTGAAAGCGCCGTGCTCGGCGCGGTGGGCGCACTGCTCGGCCTGGCGCTGGGCCTGGCGCTGGCCTGGGCAGCGCTGCGCTGGCTGGCCGGCGACCTGGGCAGCGGCGCCTTCTCCGGCCTGGCGCCGAGCATGCAGTGGCACGCCGGCCCAGCCCTGGGCTACTTCGCCCTGGGCCTGGCCGCTGCGCTACTGGGCGCTTGGGTGCCCGCGCGCAGCGCCGAGCGCCTGGCGCCGGCGCGCGCGCTCAAGGGCCTGGCGGCAGCACCAACGGCCAGTGCACGCACCGGCCCGGCGCTGGCCTTGCTGGGCGCCGGCGCGGCCCTGGCCCTGGTGCCACCCATCGCCGGCCTGCCGCTGGCCGCCTACGCCGCGGTAGCGGCCTTGCTGATGGGCGGCGTGGCCCTGGTGCCGGTGTTGGTGCAGGCGTTGTTGGCGGCCGCGCCCAAGCCAAAAGGGGCGCTGGTCTTGCTGGCCTTGCAGCGCGCGCGCCAGCAGCGCCACACGGCCACCGCGGTGGTGGCCGGGGTGGTGGCCAGCCTGGCGCTATCAGTCGCGCTCACGGTGATGGTGGCGAGCTTTCGCCAGGCGGTGGCCGACTGGCTGGGCCAGGTGCTGCCGGCTGATCTGTATGCCCGCACCACATTGAGCAGCGCCGGGGCTGAGCAGGCTTGGCTGGATGCTGCATTTGCCCAGCAAGCTGCCGCAGTGCCGGGCGTGCTGCGGGTGCAGCCAGCGCGCCTGCGCAGCGTGCAGTTAGATGCCAGCAGCCCGGCGCTCAGTTTGATCGCGCGCGAGCTTGACGACCCGGCGCGCCAACTGCCGCTGGTGGCCGAGCCCTTGGCGCCCACAGCGGGTGAAACCGGCATCTACGTGAGCGAAGCGGCGGCGGCGCTGCACCGCGCGCAGCCCGGTACGCTGCTGGCCTTGCGCCTGGGCGCCAAAACGGTGAACGCGCGCGTGCTCGGCGTGTGGCGCGACTACGCCCGCCAGCACGGCAGCGTCGCCATCGACCTGGCCACTTACCGCGCGCTCACGGGCGACACCCGCATCAACGAGCTCGCCCTGTGGCTGGCCCCGGGCGCTGACGCCACCGCGGTGCAGCAAGCCCTGCTGGCCGCGGCCGGCGGGCCGGTGCTCGAATTTGCCACGCCCGCGCAACTGCGGGTGCTGTAGATGCGGTTGTTCGACCGCAGCTTTGCCGTCACCTATTACCTGCAAGCCGTGGCCCTGGGCATCGGCCTGGTGGGCGTGGCGGCCAGCTTGTCGGCGCAGGTGCTGGCGCGGCGCAAGGAGTTTGGCCTGCTCGCGCATCTGGGCCTCACGCGCGGCCAGGTGCTGGCCGTGGTGTGCGGCGAGCTGGCCGCCTGGCTGGCCGCCGGTGCCCTGTGCGGCGTGCTGTTAGGGTTGCTGATCAGCCTGGTGCTGGTGAAAGTGGTGAACCCGCAAAGCTTTCACTGGACGATGGACATGAGCGTGCCCTGGGCGCGCCTGGCGCTGCTGGCCGGCGCCACCTGGCTGGCCGGCCTGGCCACGGCGGCGTTCAGTGCGCGCGGCGCCGCGGCCCTGCCCGCGTTGCGTGCCGTGAGGCAGGATTGGTAAGCCGCCGCGCCTGGCTGCACGGGGCGCTGCCGGCCTGGCTGTGCGCCGCACCGCTGGCTACTGGCCACGCCGCCAGCGTGCAGCAAGGCGCGGCCTTGCAGTTCCCACGCGACCACGGTGCCCACCTGGGCGCGCGCATCGAGTGGTGGTACCTCACGGGCTGCTTGCTCAAGCCTGGCGGTGAGCCCAGCCATGGCTTTCAACTCACCTTCTTTCGCCATTCCACCGGCCTGGCCCAGCACCTGCCTGGCCGCTTTGCGCCGCGCCAGTTGCTGCTGGCGCACGCTGCGCTGACCGATCTGACTCATCCGGCCACGACGCCCGCCGGCGTTCACCGCAGCGCCAGCCGCGCCGCACGCTGGACGGGCGCGGCGCAAGCCCCGCTGGCCGCGGCGGCCACGCACGACGCGCGGGTGCACTTGGGCAACTGGTGGCTGCAACGGCGTGACGGCAGCCCGAGCGTGTACGAGGCGTCGTTCAGCGTGACGGATGTTGAACTCACCCTGAGTGCCAGCGCCACGCAGCCGCCGCTGTTGCAAGGCGATGCGGGCTGGTCGCAAAAGGGTCCCCAGCCGGATGCGGCCAGTCATTACGTGAGCGAGCCGCAATTGCGCCTGAGCGGCCGCATGCAGCGCCGCGGCCGCAGTGTCGGCGTGCAGGGCCTGGGCTGGCTGGACCATGAATGGAGTGACGAGCTGGTGCCGGCCGGCGCCGTGGGCTGGGATTGGATCGGCATCAATCTGGCTGATGGCGGCGCGCTCACCGCGTTCAGGCTGCGCCGCGCCGATGGCAGCGCGCTGTGGGCGGGCGGCAGCCACCGCAGCGCGGCTGGTGCCACGCAAGCCTTTGCCGCCGGCGCGGTGCGCTTCGAACCCGGCCGGCGCTGGCGCAGCCCGGGCTCGAATGCCAGCTACCCGGTGCAATGGCAAGTTCACACCCCGGCCGGCACCTGGCAACTGCGCGCCCTGGCTGACGACCAGGAAATGGATGGCCGCACCAGCCTGACAGGCCACTACTGGGAAGGCTTGAGCGAACTGCTCGACGCGCAGGGCCGGCGCGCCGGGCTGGGCTACCTGGAAATGACCGGCTACGCCGCGCCGCTGGCCATGCCGTGATTCACTTACCGCGCCTTGCCCCGCGGCGTGCTGCGCGGCGCGCCCCCCTGGCGCTGCGGCATGGCGCGCGGCTGCAGGGGCGCCGAGCGCACGCAGTTGCGCCCTGCCGCGCGCGCCGCCTCCAGCGCCGCGGCGGGGTCT
>JANMYI010000074.1:0-4838 GCA_031381955.1 Burkholderiales bacterium | reverse complement strand
CGCGCTTCAAGCGCCGCGACGACCCCCTGCCCAAGGTGCTGGCCGGCGCCGCCGTGGTGGGCGTGCTGTTCATCACCTTGCTGCCGGTGCAGTACCACGTGGGCGCGCCGGCGCGGCTCGAAGGGGCCGTGCAGCGCGTGGTGGTGGCGCCGAATGATGGCTACTTGCAAAAGAGCCATGTCCGCCCTGGCGACACCGTCAAAGCGGGCCAGGTGCTGGTGGAGATGGCCGACCAGGACTTGCTGCTCGAGCAACGCAAATGGGAAGGCGCGCTGGCCCAGCACGAAAACGCCTTTGCCGCGGCGCTGGCTCGGGCCGACCGCGCCCAATTCATCATCACCCAGGGCAAGGCGTCGGAAGCACGGGCGCAGCTCGAACTGGTGCGCCGGCAACTCTCGCGCTCGCGCCTGCTGGCACCCATTGACGGCGTGGTCATCAAGGGCGACCTGAGCCAGGCCCTGGGCGCCCCGGTGCAGCGCGGCGACACCTTGTTGACGCTGGCGCCGAATGCGCAGTACCGGATCATGGTTGACGTTGACGAGCGCGACGTGGCTCTCATCGCCCCCGGCCAGCGCGGCCAACTGGCACTGTCGGCCCTGCCGGTGAACGCCTTGGCCTTCGAAGTCGAGCGCGTCACACCCGTGGCCGCGGTGCGTGACGGCCGCAATGCCTTCGAGGTGCAGGCGCGTTTGCTCGACACACCGGCCAACTTGCGCCCGGGGCTGCAAGGTGTGGCCAAGATCGACGCCGGCCAGCGTTCCATGCTATGGATCGTCAGCCACCGCGCGCTGGACTGGCTGCGCATGGCGGTCTGGGGCTGGGGCTGGTGAATTGAGACCCCCCCTACGCGCTTCGCGCGCCCCCCGGGGGGCAACGCCAGCGGCCCGGCAGAGCCGGTTCCGCGGCGTTCGCTTGATCCTGGCCATTTCGTTCGTCTCGGGTGGCGCAGATTGACGTGGAGCAACTGACGTGACAACAACGTCACTCTATTCGGCGCAGTGGTACCGCGTGGCGCGCGTGCGCCCGCTGCTCAGCCCGCAGGTGCGCGTGCAGCGCCAGCATTGGCGCGACCAACGCTGGTATGTGCTGAGCGACGAAGCCAGCGGCCGCCACCACCGCATCAATGAAGCGGCCTACCAATTCGTCGGCCGCTGCGACGGCGAGCGCAGCGTGCACGAGGTCTGGGCCGCGCTCATGGACCTGGCGCCGGAGCAGGCCCCCACGCAAGATGAAATCTTGCAACTGTTGGCGCAACTGGGTGAGCTGGAACTGGTGCAGACCGACCTGCCTGGCGACACCGACACCCTGGCGCGGCGCCAGGCCGAGCGCAGAGCGGCGCGCAAACGCGCCATGCTCAACCCGTTCTCTTTTCGCCTGCCCTTGTTCGACCCGCATGCCCTGCTCAAGCGTCACGACCACCTGGCCAAGGCGCTGTTCAGCCCGCTGGCCGCGGCCCTGTGGCTGCTGGGCGTGGCCGGCGCAGCCTTGTTGGCCGCGCTCGAGGCGCCGGCGCTGGCCAGCCACACTGCGCAGGCCTTCAGCGGCACGCGCAGCCTGCTGTTGGTCTGGCTGTGCTACCCGCTGCTCAAGACCGTGCACGAAGCCGCCCATGCCCTGGCGGTGCAGCGTTATGGCGGCGAAGTGCATGAGGCCGGCGTGGGCTTGATGTTCCTGGTGCCCGCACCGTACGTCGACGCCTCGGCCGCCAGCGCCATGACCCAGCGCGTCAACCGCGCCGTGGTGGGCGCCGCCGGCGTGGCCGCCGAACTGGCCGTGGCCGCCGCGGGGCTGATGCTGTGGTGGCTGACGCAACCCGGCTGGGTGCATGACGCCGGTTTCGTGCTCGCCGCCATCGGCCTGGGTTCGACCCTGCTGTTCAACGGCAACCCGCTGCTTCGCTTCGATGCCTATTACGTGTTGTGCGACCTGTTCGAGTTGCCCAACCTGGCCAGCCGCAGCGCCGGCTGGTGGAGCGCCTTGCTCGGCCGCCGCTTGCTCGGCGCACGCACCGAGGTGCCGGCCCATGCGCGCAGCGAACGCAAGTGGTTGATCGCCTATGCGCCGTTGTCGCTGCTGTGGCGCGTGGGCTTGTCGGTGGCAGTGGTGCTGTGGCTGGGTGGGCAGTGGTTGCTGGCGGGCCTGGCCGCATTGGCCTATGTGCTGTTCACCGTGCTGCTCAAGCCCGTCTCAAGCTGGGCGCGCCAGGCGCTCGATGCCGCCCAGCCCGGGCGCGAGCAGGCCCGCGTGCGCGCCCGCCTCGGCGCCACGCTGGCCGTGCTGGTGTTGGGCTTGTTCGTGCTGCCCGTGCCGTTTTCAACCGTGGCGCCGGCCGTGGTCTGGCTGCCTGACAAGGCCTTGGCCCGGCCCGAGGTTGAAGGCTTTGTGGCCGAGTTGCCGCTGGCCGATGGCGCCCAGGTCAAGGTGGGCGACGTGCTGGTGCGCCTGGTCAACCCTGAACTGGTGTCGGCGCGCAAGCAACTCGCCAGCCGGCTCGAAGGCCTGAAGGTCGAGCATTACCAGGTGCTGATGCGCGACCCCAACGCGGCGCAGAACCTGGCACTGGACATCGAACGCAGCCTGGCCGAACTGGCGCGTGCCGAACAGCGCCTGGCCCACCTTGAGGTGCGTGCGCAAACCCAGGGCACGCTGGTCATGCCGCGCCAGGCCGACTGGCTGGGTGCCTTCGTGCGCCAGGGCGCCACGCTGGGCCATGTGCTGGCGGCCGAAGATCTGCGCGTGCGCGCCGCGGTGGCGCAGGCCGATGCGCACCTGATCCGCCAACGCGTGCAGGGCGCCCAGGTGCGGCTGGCCGATGCGCCGGCATTCAGCCATGCCGCCACGCTGACCAGCGACACCCCGGCCGCCACGCGCCAGTTGCCCAGCGCGGCGCTGGCCGATGTGGGCGGCGGCCCATACGCCAGCGACCCCGCCGAGAAGAACGGCACGCAAAGCCTGGAACCCGTTTTCCTGTTCGACCTGAACATCGGCGCGCAGGCCGCACTGCACGTCGGCGCCCGCGCCTGGGTGCGCTTCGAGCACGGCCACGAAGCCCTGGCCGTGCAGGGCTACCGGCGCGCCGCGCAACTGTTCCTGCAACACTTTTCACCAACGAGCTAAATGCGTCACATAGCGTCAATTGCCGGGAGGCGGGCCGAGCGCCGGGCCGCCATGGGCCACAGGCCCATGGCCTTCGGCAGGCACAAACAGTCCGCAGGGACTGTTTGTGTCCGGCCTCAGCCCGCAAGCCGGCTCCACCAATGACAACTCATTGGTTGCCCATGCCCGGCCTGCTTTGGGGTGCCTACCCGCAAAGAAGACCGCCGCGCCAGCACCTGGCGCAGCGCTGCAACGCTGCGCTGCGCTGGGCGCTGGATCTGGCACTTGATTCGCTGCACGGCATGCAGTCGCGCACCGATGCCGCGTGGCTGTCCGCCTTGCGCGCCGACATGCAGGCCTTGCGCACGCCGCCGCTGGCCAGTTCCGCCGCGGCCCTGCGTTCAACCTTCCTGCGCGAAGGCCTGGCCCCGGCCACGCTGCGCCGCGCCCTGGCGCTGGCCAGCCTGGCCGCCGAGCGCGAACTCGGCCTGACGGCGTTCAACAGCCAACTGCTCGCCGCGCGCACCGTGCTCGACAACCGCCTGGCCGAAATGGCCACCGGCGAGGGCAAGACCTTGGCCGTGGCCCTGGCCGCGGCCACCGCCGCGCTGGCCGGCATGCCGGTGCACGTGATCACCGCCAACGACTACCTCGTGGCGCGGGATGCCGCCGCCCTGGCGCCGCTGTACCAGGCCCTGGGCCTGACCGTGGGCTGCGTGGTGCAGCCCGACGAGCCCGCCACGCGGGCCCAGGCATACGCCTGCCACATCACTTATGTGACGGCGAAGGAACTGGTGTTTGACTACCTGCGCGACGGGCTGGCCCAAGCGGGTGATGCGGCGCGGCGCGCGCCCACGCTGCTGCGCGGGCTGTGCATGGCCATCGTTGATGAAGCCGATGCCATCCTCATCGATGAAGCCTGCGTGCCCCTGGTGCTGTCCGCCCCCTCGCCGCAGGCCGAGCCCACAGAACATGCGCAGCAGTCGCTGCAACTCGCCGGCCGGCTGCACGAAGGCTGGCATTTCAAGCTCAGCGCGGATGTGCTCGATGCGCGGCTCAGCACCGCCGGGCAACAGTGGCTGGAAGAAGAAGCGCACACCCTGCCACGCCTGTGGCGCAACCGCGTGCAGCGTGAGCATGCGGTGAGCATGGCGCTGGTGGCGCTGCACCTGCTGCAACGCCAGCGCCACTATGTGGTGCAAGAAGGCAAGGTGCAGATCATCGACGCCGCCACCGGCCGCGTGGCCGCGGGCCGGGCCTGGTCGCAAGGCCTGCAACAACTGGTGGAGCTGAAGGAAGGCTGCGCCACCACGCCGGGCCTGGTGACGCTGGCGCAGATCAGCTACCAGCGTTTCTTCCCGCGCTACCACCGCCTGGGTGGCTTGAGTGGAACGTTGATCGAGGCGCGCAGCGAGCTGCTGCACACCTACGGCTTGTCGGTTCGGCGCGTCGCACTGCGCAAGCCCGTGTGTCGCAGCGTGCTGCCTGAACGCCTGTTTGCCAGCCATGCCGACATGTGGCCGGCGGTGGCCCACCGCGTGGCCGAGCTGCACGCCCAGGGCCGCCCGGTGCTGGTGGCCACCGACTCGATCGTCGAAACCGAGGCCGCGGCACGCGAGCTGGCCGCCCTGGGCCTGCGCTTTCGCATGCTGCACGCGGCTGAAGACGCCGGGGAAGCCGCCACCGTGGCCCAGGCCGGGCAACGCGGGGCCATCACCGTCACCACCAACATGGCCGGGCGC
>JANMYI010000066.1:0-11806 GCA_031381955.1 Burkholderiales bacterium | reverse complement strand
CCGCCCGGCCCGGCGGGGCCAACAGGCCCAGCGGGCGAACCCGGGCCGGCGGGTGAACCAGGCCCGGTGGGCCCGGTTGGCCCGGACGGCCCGGTGGGCCCGGTGGGGCCAGCAGGCGAGACCGGGCCGCAAGGCTTGGTTGGCGCAGCAGGGCCTGCGGGGCCAGAAGGCCCGACCGGACCTCAAGGCGAGACCGGCCCCGCGGGTGCGGCGGGGGCGACGGGCGAAGCCGGCGCCACGGGGGCCACCGGCGCCCAGGGGGAGGCTGGCGTACCCGGTGTGCCGGGCCTGGCCGGCGAGCCTGGCAGACAAGGCGAGCCAGGGCCGGCCGGGGAACCCGGTGCGCCCGGACCCCAGGGCACCCCGGGTGTACCGGGTGTACCGGGTGTACCGGGAACACCGGGCACACCCGGCGCGCCGGGCCCGCAAGGCGTTCAGGGCCCGCCGGGCGACATTGCCCAGCTCGACTGGCCGTTCATTGAAAAGACCAACTGGCCACAAGGCGCCGGGCTGCGCGCGGTGAATGCCTTTGCCGTGTTGGAGAGAGTCTCGCTCGCCTTGTCTGCCCGGCTGCACGCCAAGACGCAGGAAAGCCAGCCCAAGGTGGTGCAGGTGTGGTTCGAACCGATCCCGCCGCGCAGCGCCACCAACGCGATCGGCCCGCTGCCGCTGCTCACCTTGCACGGCGATCAAAAGCTGGGCCCAACGGAAGTGAACTGGTCGATCAGCGACGAGAAGGAACGCACCATCCGTGCCTTGCAAACGCAGGGCCGGGTGATGCTGCGCGTGCACTGCGGCCACCTGGTCGACGACAAGGAGCGCTCGTTCTCATCGTCGGTCGATGCGCTGGTGGGCGTGAAGTCGCCGCACCTGCCGGCAGGCGTGTTCGAAGGCTGGTTCTTCGTCGTCAGCGACAACGTGGTGCCCAGCACGGGCGGCGGGATCATCGATCCGCGCATTGATTCGCGTATCAACACGCGCATCACCCCGGCGGCGAAGAAGGTGCTGGGCAAAAGGCCGAAGTGACGTTGCCGCCGAACCCGGGCCACGGTGGACACCGCTTCTCGGCCCGGGGCTTGCCCGCGGTGACCCGCGCGTCGCTTCAGCCGCGCCGCCCCACTTCCACCACCTCGCGCGTCCAGCCCAGAGGCCTGCTCGCTTAACGTCAGACCCAAGCCAGGCCGCGTGGGCACGAGCATGCGGCCGTGCTTGATTTCAATGCGCTCGTTGAACAGCGGCTCCAGCCATTCGAAGTGCTCCACCCAGGGCTCGCGCGGGTAGGCGGCGGCGAGGTGGATGTGCAGCTCCATGGCGAAGTGCGGCGCCAGCATCAGGCCGGCATGGTCGGCTAGGGTGGCGATGCTCAGGAACGGCGTGATGCCGCCCACACGCGGGGCGTCGGGCATCAAATAGTCGGCTGCGCGGTGGTGGATCAGGTCGGCGTGTTCGTCGGCGCTGGTGAGCATTTCGCCCTCCAGCGCACCATCGGGCTGGCCCACCTTCAACTTGATGCCACCAATGCCGCGCTCACGCGAGGCCGCGGCGTTTACGAGAAGTTGATCGAGCGGCGTGTGCAGGAAGCCGCCCGAGGTGTTGTAGCAGCGCACACTGTCACGGTGCGCACCCAGCAGCTTGGCCAACGACAGCATGCCTTTACTCTTCTACTCGGGCTTGATGCCCGCGGCCTTGATGACCTTGGTCCACAGGTCGATTTCGCTCTACAGGAAATCGTTGTAGGCCTTGGCGCCGGGCGTTGGCTGCACGAAGCCCACCGACTCCAGGCGTTGCCTGATTTCTGCTGAAGCCATGATCTTCTTCAACGCCGCTTCGAGCTTGTCGACGATGGGCTGCGGCGTGCCCTTGATCGCCGACATGCCCGACCAGCTCAGCGCCTGGAAGCCCGGGAAGCCACTCTCGGCCACGGTGGGCACGTCGGGATACAGCGGGTTGCGCTGCAAGCTCGAAACGGCCAGTGCGCGCAGCTTGCCGGCCTTGACATGCGGCAGCGCCACGTCTTGATTGATGAACATCAGCGGAATCTGGCCGCCCAGCAGGTCTTGCATCATCGGGCCGCCACCGCGGTAGGGTATGCCGACCATGAAGAAGCCCTGGCAGTCTTTCCCGCCCTTCGGGCATTCGCTGGCGCGCTGCTTGAGCAGCTCCATGGCCATGTGGCCCGAGGCGGCGTGGGTGTAGCCGTAGTTGAGCTTGCCCGGGTTCTTGCGCACGTACTCGACCAGTTCCTTGAAGGTCTTGAACGGCGTGGCCGCGTTCACCACCAGCACGTTGGGGCCCGAATTCACCTGCGCGAGGTGAATGAAGTCCCTCATCGAGTCATAGCCCAGCTTGGGGTCCAACCCATGCGCCACGGCGTTCTGGCCGACGCCGGTTTGCATGATGGTGTAGCCATCGGGCGCGGCCTTGGCGCCGCGCAGGGTGCCGATGGTGCCGCCGGCGCCGCCGATGTTGTCGACGATGAACTGCTGGCCCAGCTCTTTCGAAAGCGCATCGGCCACCATGCGCGCCAGGATGTCGCTGGTGCCGCCGGCCGGGAACGGGCTGACCAGCTTCACCGGTTTGGTGGGCCAGGCTTCTTGCGCCTGGGCTGGGCACAGCGGCATGGTGGCCAGTGCCGCGATGCCCAGGATTTTTTGCAGCAATTTCATCGTCAATGTCCTCGGTTCAAGGTTCAAATCAAGTGGCGCCATGCGCTTCAACATACAGCGCATAAAGCGAGTGGCAACTCGTCATGTACAGACGATTATTCTTGGGCCCGCCGAACGTGAGGTTGGCGCAGCGCTCGGGCAGGCGGATGAAGCCGATGGCCTTGCCCTGCGGGTTGAAGATGGCCACGCCGTCGAGGTCTTCAGATTTGCCCTTGAGCGCAAACACCTTGCGCCCGCCCACATCAGTGGGCTCGGGTTGCAAGGCGCCATTGCTGCCCCAGCCGCACCACAGGTTGCCGTCGCGATCGACGCGAAAGCCGTCGAGCGCGCCCTGGTCGGCGGCGTCGATCAGTTTGCTGCGCGCGCCCACGCTGCCGTCGGCATTCACGTCATAGGCCCAGATGCTGCGGTTGGGCGTGCCGCGCCATTCAACGACGTAGAGCTTCTTCTCGTCGGGCGAGAACGCCAGGCCATTGGGGTTGAGGATGTCAGTGATCACGGCCGTTAACTTGCCGTCGCTGCCAAGCCGGTAGACGTTGGTCGTGGCCTGCTCGGGCCTGGCGCGAAAGCCTTCCCATTCGCCGTTGATGCCGAACAGCGGGTCGGTGAACCAGATGCTGTCGTCGCTCTTGACCACGATGTCATTCGGCGCGTTGAGCTTCTTGCCTTCGAAGGTGTCTGCCAGCACGGTGATCTTGCCGTCTTTCTCGGTGCGCGTGACGCGCCGGGTGACCGAATGCTCGCAGGTGACCAGGCGGCCCTGGCGGTCGCGCGTGTTGCCGTTGGCCCAGTTGGAAGGCTGGCGAAAGACGCTGAAGCTGCCGTCCTTTTCGCTGTACTTCATGATGCGGTTGTTGGGGATGTCGCTCATCAACACATAGCCGCCTTCATTGCCCGCGGCCGGAAAGTACACCGGCCCTTCGGCCCAGCGCATGCCGCTGGCGAGTTGCTCGACGGTGCTGCTGTAAATGCGGTACTTGGTGAAACTCGGGTCGAGTATCAGCACCGCCGGGTCGGGGTAGCGCTGGTTGGGCGTGAAGGCGAAGCTTTGCGCCAGGGCGCTGGCGCTCAAGCCCGCCAGGCCGGTGCCGGCGGCGGCCTTCAGGAAGCCGCGGCGGGGGTTGGGGTTGTCTTCTTGCATGTTCAGTCTCCTGTGGGTGGGTTGCGTGAGCACAAGGGTTCGCTACTGTTCATTCAGGCTCCACGCCCGCGGCCCTGGCCACCTTGGCCCAGCGCGCCATCTCGCTTTCAATGAAAGCGGCGAACTGCGCCGCGCTGCCGCCGGCCACTTCAATGCCCGCGGCGTTGAGCTTGTCGCGCACGTCGGAGCTGGCCAGTGCCCGGTTCACTTCGGCGTTCAATTTGGCAATCACGTCGCGCGGCGTGCCGGCAGGCGCGAGCAAGCCGCCCCAGGTGCTGGTGTCATAGCCGGCCAGGCCGGCTTCGGCCATGGTGGGCAGGTCGGGGAACACCGCCGAGCGCTTGGCGGTGGTCACGGCCAGGCCGCGCACGCCGCCGGCCTTGACGTGCGCCGCAATCGCCGCCACGGTGTCGAACATCAGCGCGGTGCGCCCGGCCAACAAGTCGGGGTGGGCCGCGGTGCTGCCCTTGTAGGGTATGTGCGCCAACTCCACGCCGGCCATGGTCTTGAACAGCTCGGCCGACATGTGCGGCGCCCCGCCGTTGCCGCTGGAGCCGTAGCTGTATTTGCCCGGGTTGGCCTTCAGGTGGGCGATCAGCTCAGGCAAGGTCTTGGCCGGCAGCCCCGGCGTCACGGCCAGCAGCAGCGGCACCACGTGCGTCTGCACCACGGGCTCGAAACTCTTGAGCGTGTCGAACGGCAGCTTCTTGTACATGCTGGGGTTGATGGCGTGGCTGCTGGCCACCAGGGCCAGGGTGTGGCCATCGGGCGCGGCCTTGGCCACCATGTCGCTGCCCAGCACGCCGGCGGCGCCGCCTTTGTTGTCGATCTGCACGGGCTGGCCCCAGGCCGCGCTGAGCTTCGCGCCGATCAGGCGCGCGGCCAGGTCAATCGCCCCGCCCGGCGTGGCGGGCACGACGATGGTGATGGGCTTGCTCGGGAAGGCTTGGGCCTGGGCCGGCAACGGCGTGGCCAAGGCTGCGGCCAGCATGGTGAATGCGGCCGCTGCAAGCCGGGCGATTCGAGGGTTCATGGCTGCTCTCAATCCAGTGTGATCTTGCGTTCTTCGATGATCCGGGCATAACGCTTGCGGTCACTTTCGATCAGCGCCGCAAACTGCGCCGGCGTGTTGCCCTGCGGCGCCGCGCCGAGTTCGATGAGCTTGTTGCGCACCTCGTCGCTGGCCAGCACTTCGCGCACATCGGTCGAAATTTTTTCAACGATTTCGCGCGGCGTGCCGGCAGGGGCGAGCAGCCCGATCCAGCTGATTGAATTGAACCCCGGCAGCGCGCTCTCGGCCAGCGTGGGCACCTCGGGCAGGGCACTCACGCGCTGCGCACTCGTCACCGCCAGTGTGCGCAGCTTGCCGCTTTTGATATGGCTGCTGGCTTCGAGCACGGTCATGAAACTCAATTGCACATGGCCGGCAAGCAGGTCGCTGATGGCCGGCCCGCCGCCGCGGTAAGGCACATGGACGATGAAGCTGCCGGTGGCCTGCTTGAACATCTCGGCCGCCAGGTGCGGCGCGCCGCCGGCGCCGCTTGAGCTGTAGCTCAGCTTGCCGGGTTGGCCCTTGGCCAGGCTGATGAATTCCTTCACCGTCTGCGCCGGCACCTGCGGGTTCACCATCATCGCCAGCGGCAACTTGGCCACCAGCGAAATCGGCATGAACGCCGTGGCCGCGTCATACGGCATCCTCTTGTACAGCGAAGGGTTGATGGCCTGGGTGCCGATGTTGCCCATCAGCAGGGTGTAGCCATCGGGCCGGGCCTTGGCCACCAGGTCGGCGCCGATCTGGCCGGCAGCGCCACCTTTGTTTTCCACCACCACCGTTTGGCCCCACTTTTGAGTCAGGCGCTGGGCCACGATGCGCGCGCCGGTGTCGGTGCCGCCGCCGGGCGGGAACGGCACCACAAGGGTCACGGCGTGGTTGGGGTAGGCGCCTTGCGCCAGGGCCGCAGCGGTCACCAAGAACGAAGCCATCAGAGTGGTGCCGAGTACGGCGTGTCGCATCAAGATCCTTGTTATCACGCCGCGGCTCAAGCTTGCGTGTAAGCCGTCTTCACGGTCGTGAAGAACTCCGCCGCATAGCGCCCCTGTTCGCGCGGCCCATAACTCGAACCCTTGCGCCCGCCGAACGGCACGTGATAGTCCACCCCCGCCGTGGGCAGGTTGACCATCACCATGCCGGCCTGCGCATGGCGCTTGAAGTGCGTGGCATGCTTGAGCGACGTGGTGGCGATGCCGCTGGCCAGGCCGAACGGCGTGTCGTTGGCCAGCATCAAGGCCTCGTCATAGTCCTTGGCCCGCAGCACGCTGACCACCGGGCCGAAGACCTCTTCGCGGTTGATGCGCATCGCGGCCGTGGTGTCGGTGAACAGGGCCGGTGCCATGTAAAAGCCGGGGGCGCCGTCGGCATTGCGTTCGCGCGCTTCGCCGCCGGCCGCGAGCGTGGCGCCTTCGCCCTTGGCGATGCCCAGGTACTCGAGGTTTTGCGCAAGCTGGCTGGCATCGACCACCGGGCCGATGTCGGTGCCGGCCTTGCGCGCATCGTCCACCTTCAGTGCCTTCATGCGCTCGACCAGGGCGGCCACGAAACGGTCGTGAATGCCAGCCGTGACGATGACGCGCGAAGACGCCGTGCAGCGCTGGCCGGTGGAAAAGAATCCGCTTTGCAGCGCGCAGTTCACGGCCACGCCCAAGTCGGCATCGTCCAACACCACGAAGGGGTTCTTGCCGCCCATCTCCAGTTGAAACTTCGCCATGCGTGCCACCGCCGCCGCGGCCACGCGCTGGCCGGTGGCCACGGAGCCGGTGAAGGTGATGGCGGCCACCCGCTCGTCTTCCAGCAGCGCTGCGCCGACCTGCGCGCCGCGGCCCATCACGAGATTGAATACACCTTTTGGCAAGCCGCTGCGCGCCAGGATTTCAGCCAGTGCCCAGGCCGAGCCCGGCACCAGGTCGGCCGGCTTGAAGACCACGCAGTTGCCGTGCGCCAGGGCCGGCGCGATCTTCCACGCCGGAATGGCGATGGGGAAGTTCCACGGCGTGATGATGCCCACCACGCCCAGCGGCTCGCGCGTGATTTCCACGCCCACGCCAGGGCGCACCGAAGGCAGGGCTTCGCCGCCCGGGCGCAGCGCCTCGCCGGCAAAGAACTTGAAGATGTTGCCGGCGCGCGCCACTTCGCCCACCGCCTCGGGCAGGGTCTTGCCTTCTTCTCTTGCGAGTAAGTCACCGAGTTCACTGCGGCGGGCCAGGATTTCGCTGCCCACGGCATCAAGGATGTCAAAGCGCTGCTGCGGCGTGCTCAGGTTCCAGGCGGGGAAGGCGGCTTGCGCGGCGGCGATGGCCGAGCGCGTTTGCGCCGCATCGGCCTGGGCGTATTCACCGATCAGGTCGCGCGTGTCGGAGGGGTTGACGTTGCGGCTGGCGCCCGGGCCGTCAAGCCATTCGCCGTTGATGAGGTTCTTGAACATGGTGGCTGTTTTGAAACGTTATGGTATTGGCGTTGCCGCGTGGCGTGGCGTGGTTCAGCGAACAAACGCCGGCCGCTTCGGGTCGAACTTCCAACCGGGAATCAGATACTGCATGGCCGTGGCGTCATCGCGCGCGCCCAGGCCGTGCTGCTTGTAGAGCTGGTGCGCTTTGTCAACTTCCACCATGTCCAACTCAACGCCCAGGCCCGGCTTGGCCGGCACCTGCACGTGGCCGCCTTTGATTTGCAGCGGCTCCTTGGTCAGGCGCTGGCCGTCTTGCCAGATCCAGTGCGTGTCCATCGCCGTCACCTTGCCCGGTGCCGCCGCGCCGACTTGCGTGAACATGGCCAGCGACACATCGAAATGGTTGTTCGAATGCGAGCCCCAGGTCAGCCCCCAGTCGCGGCAGGTCTGGGCCACGCGAACGCTGCCGGCCATCGTCCAGAAATGCGGGTCGGCCAGCGGGATGTCCACGCTTTGCAGGGCTAGCGCATGACCTAACTGGCGCCAGTCGGTGGCGACCATGTTGGTGGCCGTGGGCAAGCCGGTGGCGCGGCGGAATTCGGCCATCACCTCGCGGCCCGAGAAGCCGTCTTCGGCGCCACAAGGATCTTCGGCATAGGCCACCACGCCGTGCAGGTCGCGCATCAGGCGCACGGCATCTTTGAGCAGCCAGCCGCCGTTCGGGTCGAGCGTGACGCGAGCCATGGGGAAGCGTTCGTGCAGGGCGGTGACGGCCTCGATTTCTTCTTCGCCGCGCAACACGCCACCCTTCAACTTGAAGTCGTCGAAGCCGTAGCGTTCGCGCGCGGCTTCGGCCAGGCGAACCACGGCTTGCGGTGTGAGCGCAGCTTCGTGGCGCAGGCGGCACCAGTCGTTGCCGGCGGCTGGGTCGGCCGCATAAGGCAGATCAGTCTTGCCGCGCTCACCCACATAGAAAAGGTAGCCCAGCATCGCCACCGATTCACGCTGCTGGCCTTCGCCGAGCAGCGCGGCCACGGGCACACCGAGGTGTTGGCCGAGCAAGTCGAGCATCGCCGATTCGATGGCCGTCACCGCATGGATGGTGGTGCGCAAGTCGAAGGTCTGTTGCCCGCGCCCGCCGGCATCGCGGCTGGCAAAGGCCTGGTGCACGCGCTGCAGCAGGCCCTGGTGCGCGCCGATGGGCTGACCCACCACCAGATCGGTCGAGTCTTGCAGCGTGGCTCGGATCTTCTCGCCGCCCGGCACCTCGCCCACGCCGGTGTTGCCGGCGCTGTCGGTGAGGATGAGCAGGTTGCGCGTGAAGAACGGGCCGTGCGCGCCGCTCAGGTTGAGCAGCATGCTGTCGCGCCCGGCAAGCGGGATCACGCGCAGGGCGGTGATGCGTGGGGTGGTGTGCGGGGTGTCGTGCGGGGTGGAGTGATCGACCATGGCTCTTTCTCTGCTTGGGTTCGCCTACTGTGAGCCGAGCTTGGCGATCAACAGTCTGAGTTGTTCCACCTCGGCCGGCAACAGGTCAGACAAGGGCGGGCGCACCGGCCCGGCGCCGTGGCCCACCAGGGTGGCGCCGGCCTTGACGATGCTCACGGCGTAGCCCTGGCCCTGGTTGCGCAGGGCGATGTAGGGCAGGAAGAACTCATCGAGCAACCGGTTGGTGGTGGCCACGTCACCCGCATGGTGGGCGTTGTAGAAAGCCATCGCCGTGCGCGGAATGAAGTTGAACACCGCCGACGAATACACCGGGCAACCCATCGCCTGGTAGGCCGCGGCAAACACTTCGGCCGTGGGCAGGCCACCGAGGTAGGCGAAGCGCTCGCCCAGGGCGCGGCGAATGGCGACAAAGGCTTCGATGTCGCCCACGCCGTCTTTGAAGCCGACGAGGTTGGGGCAGGTGTCGGCCAGCACATGCAGCGAGGCCGGCGTGAGGCGGCAGGCGCCGCGGTTGTAGACGATCACGCCAAACTGCACGCTCTTGCACACCGCCTGAATGTGCGCAATGAGCCCGGCCTGCGAGGCTTCAGTGAGGTAGTGCGGCAACAGCAGCACACCTTGCGCGCCAAGCTTTTCAGTTTCTTGCGCATAGCGAATGGCCAGCGTGGTGCCGCCGCCCGCGCCGGCAATGATCGGCATGCGGCCGCGGCAGGTGTCAATGGCGGTCTTGACGACCGCGCTGAATTCCTGCGGCTCCAGCGAAAAGAATTCGCCCGTGCCGCCGGCCGCGAACAGCGCCGTGGCGCCGTAGGGCATCAGCCATTCCAGGCGCTCGGCATAAGGCTTGGGGGCGAAGCTCAGGTCGGCGGCAAAGTCGGTCAGCGGGAACGACAGCAGGCCGTGGGAAATGGCGGTCTTGAGTTCTTGCGGGGACATGTCGGGTTTCGGTCAGAGACGGGTTGGCCGGCTCCAAGGGGAGTGAGCGAATGCGTGGGCGATCGACCTCAGGTCACGCTTCAAGCTCGATCGCTAGTTGTATGTCATCGTACAACATGAAGACACCTTCCGTATTCGGGAAACTACGGATCAAGCGAATCAGCGGCGCGCCGGCGGGGGCGTCAAGCCGCCTCGGCCTGCGCCCGCCGGCGGCGCTCGCGGCTGTTGGCCAGATGGGTGCGCATGGCGGCGCGCGCGGCTTCGGGGTCGCCGTTGGCAATCGCCTCGAAGATGCTTTCATGCTCGCTGTTCACCCGGCGCAGGTACTGGCGCCGCTCCTCGTTCAGCGGCTCGCTGCCGGCCAGGCGGGCGCGCGGAATGATCTGGCTGCCCAGGGTGGCCATCAATTCCGCGAAGTGGCTGTTCTGCGTGGCGCGCGCCACCTCGAGATGGAATTCGAAGTCGGCCGCCACGGCGTCGCGCCCGGCCTCCACGCCCTGCGAAACGGCCGCCAGCGCCTGGCGCAGCGCGGCCAGGTTGGCCGGCGTGCGCCGGCTGGCGGCCAGCGCGGCGGCCTCGGTTTCCAGGCCGATGCGCAGTTCAAGCACCGCAATCACGTCGCGCAAGGTGGCGTACTGCTCGGGCGCGATGCGAAAGCCGGCGCCCTCCCCCAGGCCGAGCACAAACGTGCCCACGCCATGCCGGGTTTCAACCAGGGCTGAGGCCTGGAGTTTGGAAATGGCCTCGCGCACCACGGTGCGGCTGACCGCGAACTCGGCCATGATGGCGGCTTCGGTGGGCAGCTTGTCGCCGGTTTGCAGGCGGCCGCTGCGAATGCGGTCGCCCAGGGATTCCACCAGCTCAAGGGCCAGGTTGCGCGGCCGGCGGCGCGGCGTGGGGGCGAGGCTCACGACGATGGCTTCATCTTGAATTTGAACACCTGATGGTTTTGCTACAGTGCGGCTATATGGTACGACAACTGATGACTTAGCAGCCCCAGATTTCCACTGACTCACCCTGCGCCGCGTTGCAGCGGCCTGCAGGCCACCAACGCGGTGGCTGCCGAAGGTGCCTCGACATGACCCTCATTCCCCCTGCCTCCGCCCAACCGCCGCACACCATCCGCATGCACGAGCGCGACAACGTCGCCATCGTGGCCAATGACGGCGGCTTGGCCGCGGGCACTGCGCTCCCCGGCGGCGTGGTGCTGCGCGAAAAAGTGCCGCAGGGCCACAAGGTGGCGCTGGTGAGCATTGCCGCGGGTGCGCCGGTGCTGCGCTACGGCATCCCGATCGGCCATGCCCTGGCCGCCATTGCCGCCGGCAGCTGGGTGCATGAACGGCTGCTGCAAATGCCGCAGGCGCGCGGGCTCGAAGGGCTGCCCATCTCAACCGTTAAGGCACCACGGGCCGCGCCACTCACCGGCCACACCTTCGAGGGCTTTCGCAATGCCGATGGCTCGGTGGGCACGCGCAACATCCTGGCCATCACCACCACCGTGCAATGCGTGGCCGGCGTGCTGGACGTTGCCGTGCAGCGCATCAAGGCCGAGCTGCTGCCGCACTACCCGAACGTGGATGATGTGATCGGCCTGGAGCACAGTTACGGCTGCGGCGTGGCGATTGACGCACCCGGCGCCGAAATTCCGATCCGCACGCTGCGAAACATCAGCCTGAACCCGAACTTCGGCGGCGAGGTGATGGTGGTGAGCCTGGGCTGCGAAAAGCTGCAACCGCAGCGGCTGCTGCCGCCGGGTTCGTTTGCGATTTTTGATGAACGCGCTGACGTGCAGCCTGTGCTGGACGTGGTGTGTTTGCAAGACGAGGCCCATGTGGGTTTCATGTCGATGATCGATGCCGTCATGCGCCAGGCAGAAGCTCATCTCAAACGTTTGAACACCCGTTTGCGCGAAACCGTGCCGGCCAGTGAACTGGTGGTGGGCGTGCAATGCGGCGGCAGCGACGCCTTCAGCGGCATCACCGCCAACCCCGCCGTGGGCTTTTGCACCGACTTGCTGGTGCGCGCCGGCGCCAGCGTGATGTTTTCTGAAACCACCGAAGTGCGCGACGGCATTGAGCAGCTCACCGCGCGCGCGGCCACGCCCGAGGTGGCGCAGGCCCTGATTCGCGAGATGGCCTGGTACGACGCCTACCTCGGCCGCGGCCAGGTCG
>JANMYI010000039.1:0-7662 GCA_031381955.1 Burkholderiales bacterium | reverse complement strand
CGACGCAGGCGCCCCACGCCAGCGCCCAGGCGAGCAGCGCCGGTGCCGGCCAGGGCACGTTCAATACTCGCGCAGCTTGACGCGCAAGCGCGCGATCGACTGGCTGTGCAACTGGCACACGCGGCTTTCGGTGACGCCGATCACCGCCGCAATCTCCTTCAGGTTCATGTCTTCTTCGTAATACATGCTCATCACGAACTGCTCGCGTTCAGGCAGCAGCTTGATGGCGGCCACCAGCGCCTCGCGCATGCGCCGGTCTTGCAGCAGCGCCAGCGGGTTGATCTCGTCACTCAACACGTGGCGGTCGAGAAAGTCCTCGTCGCCGTCGTCGCCGCTCATGTCTTCCAGGCACACCAGCTGGGTGCCACGCACCTTGCCCAGCAGTTCCTGGTAAGCCGTGAGCGCCAGGCCCATCTCGGCGGCGATCTCGCTTTCATGCGGCGCGCGGCCCAGGCGCTGTTCGAGCTTGCGCACGGCGGCTTCGATGCTGCGCTGGTGGCGCCGGTCACCTCGGCTCATCCAGTCGTTGCCGCGCAACTCGTCGAGCATGGCGCCGCGGATGCGCTGGGTGGCGAAGGTTTCGAACTGCACGCCCTGGGCGGCATCGAAACGGGTTAACGCATCACTCAAGCCGATCATGCCCACCTGGATCAGATCGTCCAGCTCCACGTTGGCTGGCAGCTTGGCGATCATCTGGTGCGCCAAGCGGCGCACCAACGGGCTGTACTGCTTGAGCATGGCGTTGGCGTCGAGGCGCCCTTTGGCGGTGTACATGGGTGGCAGGCTCCGGGCCGTGGTCAAAGAGGGGTGGGCCGGGCGCGCGTGGCGCCGGGCGAGGCAAGCGTGAGGGGCAGGTCGGTACGCGAACGCCACTGCGCACCGGCCAGGCGCTGCAACTGCATGGTGATGGGCTCCTGCACGTTGCCCTGTGGGTCAGCGGCGGCCCACAGGTGAAGGTTGGCACCCACGAAGTGGCCAGCGCAATCGGCCACCCGCTGCGCGATGTGCGCGCTGGCCCGGGCCCAGGGGTCGCCGGCCAGGAACAGGTCGAACTGCATCCAGCGGCAGCGCTGGGCCAGCAACTTCATTGCGGCGTAGGCGTGGGTGATGCTCTCGGGCTGCTGCCCGGCCAACAACACTGGGCGGGCGACGACACCGTGGAACAACCGCACCAGCGTTTGCGCTGAGGCATGCAACAGCGCCACCTGGGCCTGCGGCGCGGCCACGGCCAGCAGGTCGAGGAAGGTGGCACACGAGCCCTGTGCATCAACATGTTCTAGCGGCAAGCCGCGCGCAGCCAGGTATGACACGTGCGGGGAAAGCGGCTCCACGCAGGCCGCCAGGTCCAGCCCGGCCAGCTCCAGCGGCGTGGGCGAGGTTTCGGCAGCGTCCACCACCAGCACCTGCGCGCCGGCTTCGGCCAGGGCCGTGGCCAGGCGCTCAAGCAGCACACCCTGGCTCACGCCATGCGGGTTGGCCACCACCGGCACGAAGCGCAGGCGGTCGCCCGCGAACAGGCGGCGCAGGCCTGCGGCCTGGTCGGCCGGTTCGGCCAAGCTGGGGGCATCAAGAACAGTTTGGCTCATCAGGAAACCTCCGTGCTGCGCACTGCGGTATTCGCCTTGGGAACTGAGGCCGGACACAGACAGTCCCTGCGGACTGTCTGTCGCCTGCCGAAGGCCATCGGCCTGTGGACGATGGCGGCCCGGCGGCTCATCAGGCGGCTCATGTCAACGGTTGATGGTCAAAGGTGGGCAGCGTTGACCAGCGCGGCCGGCGCGCGCGCGGCATGCGGCAGGCCGGCCAGCACCAGGTTCAGGTCGCCGCCATCGAGCTTCCAGGCCGAGCTGGCCACGCCGCGCAAGGCACGGTGCACCAGCGCGTTGGCCGACAAGCGATGCCAGTCTTCGGGCACGCGCTGGCCATTGGCCACGGCCAGCACCTTGAGCTTGTGGCGCAGCAGCGCGTCCAGCACGGGGGCCAGCTTCACCGCTTCATCGAGCTTGCTCAGCACCACGCCTGTGCATTGCGCGGCGCGATAGGCTTGCAGCACGTCTTCCGTGGTTTCTGCCTGCGCCGCGGCATTCAGCACCAACAGCCGGCGCACCGAGGTGTGCGACAACATGTCCAGCAGCTCGCGGGTGCGGTTGTCGCGCTGCGCCATGCCGGCGGTGTCGATCAGCACCAGGCGCTTGGCCGACAGCAGATCCAGCAGATCGTCGAGCGAGGCGCGGTCGTGCGCGGTGTGCACCGGCACGCCCAGGATGCGGCCATAGCTGCGCAACTGTTCATGCGCGCCCATGCGGTAGGCATCGAGCGTGATCAGGCCCAGGTGCGCCGCGCCATGGCGCGTGGCAAAAGCCGCAGCGATCTTGGCCGTGCTGGTGGTCTTGCCCACGCCGGTGGCACCGACCAAGGCAAACACGCCACTCGCGTCTTCCAGCGCCGTGTCATGTTCCGCTGTGGCCAGGTTGCGTTCCAGCACGCCGGCCACCCAGGCCAGATCGTCGGGTGAATCCACCGGCAGGCCTTCAACCAGGCGGCGCGCGAGCATGGGCGAGAAGCCGCAGTCCAATAACTTCTGTGTCAACAGGGCATGGCGCGGCTGGCGTTGCAGCTTGTCCATGAAAGCCAGGGCGCCGAAGCGGTCTTCGATCAAACCACGCATGGCGCGCAGCTCGCCGAGCATGGCGCTGTCTTCGCGCCGCGTCGGCGCCCGCTCATCGCGCCGCGGGGCGCTGGGCTCGTCAAACGGCGGTTGCTCACGCAACAGCTGGATTTCATCGCGCAACACCGGCACTCCGCGGTGCGACGGCGGCACGGCGCGGCGGCCGCCCGGCAAGGTGGCGCCCGACAAGCTGCGCTCGCGCAGGGCCTGGGCACCGGGTGCCGATGGCCGCGCGGCTGCGGCCAAGGGCGCCGAAGCGCCTTCGGCCACGGCGTCCTGGTCGCGCTTCTTTTGCATGCGCTGGCGCACATAGTCCTGGAACGACAGGGTGCTCATTTCCAGCCGCGCCACGTCATCAATCACCGTGGCCGGGCTGGCATCGAACACGGGCTCAACGCGGTCGGCGGCGCGGCGGCCCAGGTTGGGGCCGCTGGCATCAAGCCCGCGTATCGGCCGCGCCAGGCGCTCCTCGCCGTCACCGGCTTGCGCCGCCATGGCCAGTACTTCAATGCCTTCTGCGCAGGGCTGTGTGCTCAGCACCACGGCATCGTCGCCAAAGGCCTGGCGCACCAGGTTCAGGGCGTCGCGCGAAGTGCGGCCGGTGAAGCGTTTCACATTCATGCGTGGCTTCCAATGATCGAACCGATGCGGATCGAATGGGTTTCAGGAATCTCGCTGTGGCTCAGCACCTTCAGCCGCGGCGCGGCGCGCTTCAGCAGCCGCGCCATCGGCGCGCGAATCACATCGGGCACCAGCAGGCAGGCCGGCACACCCAGGTCTTCTTGCGTCTTGGCGGTGTCGGCCGCCTGGCGCGTCAGCGTGTCGGTCACGCCCGGGTCCAGCGCCGGGCCGTTGGGCGAGGTCAGCGCCTGTGCCACCAGCCGTTCAAGTTCTGGCTCCAGCGCAATCACGTCGAGTTCTTTCACCGCGCCGTAAATCTGCTGCACGATGGCCGGAGCCAGGTGCACGCGGATGCGCTTGGCCAGTTCGGCGGGGTCGCTCACCGTGCCCGCATGTTCGGCCAGGCATTCGACGATGGAGCGCATGTCGCGGATGTGCACGCCTTCTTCCAGCAAGAGTTGCAAGACCTTCTGCAAGCTGGCAATGCCCAGCATCTTGGGCACCACGTCTTCGATCAGCTTGGGCGCGAGCTTGGTCACGTGCTCGACCAAGGCCTGGGTCTCGCCGCGGCCCAACAAGCGCGCGGCGCTGACCTGCATCAAGTGTGAAAGATGGGTGGCCACCACGGTCGCGCAATCAACCACCGTGAAGCCGGCCATCTGGGCCGTTTCGCGCGCGAGTTCCTCGATCCACACCGCGGGCAGGCCGAAGGCTGGGTCGATGGTCTTGGTGCCGGGCAGCACTTGCGTGGCGCCACCCGGGTTGATGGCCAGGAACATGCCGGGGAAAGCTTCTGCCTCGCCCACCACCGCGCCGCGCAGGGTGACGCGGTAGACGCTGGGCTTGAGTTCCAAGTTATCTCGAATGTGCACCGAGGGCGGCAGGAAACCCACGTCTTGCGCGAACTTCTTGCGCACGCCCTTGATGCGCGCGAGCAGGTCGCCGGCACGCTGTTTGTCCACCAACGCAATCAGCCGATAGCCCACTTCGAGACCCAGCGTGTCAACGGGTTGCAGGTCGTCCCAGCTCACTTCGGCATTGGCGGCGGGCTCTTGTGACGGCGGCTCTTCGGCCAGCAAGGCGGCGCGCTGCTGGCGCTGGCGCACCCACCAGGCCAGCCAGCCCAGGCCGCCGGCGATCATCAGAAACACCAGGTTGGGCATGCCCGGCACCAGGCCGATGGCGCCCACGATGCCCGCGGTGATGGCCAGCGCCTTGGCGCTGCTGAAGACCTGGGTGCCGATCTGCGAGCCCAGGCTGTGTTCCTTGCCCACGCGCGACACCACCATGGCCGCGGCCACGGAAATGAGCAACGCCGGAATCTGCGCCACCAGCGCGTCGCCCACGGCGAGCTGCACGTAGGTGGAGGCCGCCGCACTGGCCGACAGATCGTGCTGCGCCACGCCGATGACGAAGCCGCCCACCACGTTGATGGCCAGGATCAACATGCCGGCCACGGCGTCACCGCGAACGAACTTGCTCGCGCCATCCATCGAGCCAAAGAAGTCAGCCTCCTCGGCCACTTCGGCGCGGCGCTGGCGCGCGGTTTTCTCGTCGATCATGCCGGCGTTGAGTTCGGCGTCGATCGCCATCTGCTTGCCCGGCATGGCATCCAGGGTGAAGCGCGCGCCGACCTCGGCGATGCGTTCGGCGCCCTTGGTGACGACGATGAAGTTGATCACCACCAGGATCGCGAACACGATCAGGCCCACGGCGAAGTTGCCACCGATGAGGAAGTGGCCAAAGGCCTCGATCACCTTGCCCGCCGCGGCCGGGCCGGTGTGGCCATCGACCAGCACCACGCGGGTTGAAGCCACGTTGAGCGACAGGCGCATCAAGGTGGTGATGAGCAGCACGGATGGGAACGCCGCAAAGTCCAGCGGCTTGATCATCTGCGCTGAGATCATCACCACCATCAGCGCCATGGCGATGTTGAAGGTGAACAGCACGTCCAGCACAAAGGCCGGCAGCGGCAGCACCATCATGGCCAGCACGGCCACCACGAAGCCGGGCACGCCCAGTGCGCGCAAGGCCGCCGGCGCCGGGCCGAACAGGGTTTGCAGGTTCTTCAGCATCGGGTTCACACGGCCGCCTCAGCCTGGCGGTTTAGTGGGTCAAGCTCGGCCGGCACCGGCAGATCGGGCAAGTCACCCGGCATCGCCGTGCGCCCGGCCAGGGCCTCGCGCAACTGGTACACGTAGGCCAGCACTTGCGCCACGGCGGCAAACAGCGCGGTGGGAATCTCACGGTCCAGCTCGGCATGGGCGTACAGCGCGCGCGCCAGCGGCGGGGCACGCAGCACCGGCACCTTGGCGCCGGTGGCGGCATCGCGAATGCGCAAGGCCATCAGGTCCGCGCCCTTGGCCAGCACACGCGGCGCGGCCATGGTGGCGTCGTCGTACTTCAGCGCCACGGCAAAGTGGCTCGGGTTCATCACCACCAAATCAGCCAGTGGCACGGCGGCCAGCATGCGCTGGTTGCTCAACTCACGCATGCGAGCGCGCTGGCGGCCTTTGATCTCGTTGCTGCCTTCGGCTTCCTTGGCTTCTTGCTTGGCCTCGACCACACTCATCTTCAACTGGTTCATCAGCCGCATGCGCTGCAGCGGCACGTCGATCAGCGCAAAGCCGGCCAGCAGCAACAGCAGCCACACCAGGCCGTGCTGCAGCGTGGCCACCGCTTGCGCCATGGCCGCCGGCAACGGCAGGCCCAGCAAGGCAATGAAGCCCGGTATCTCGCGCTGCAGGTACAGCCCACCCAGGGTGGCCAGGGCCAGGGCCAAGACGCAAGACTTGAGCGTGTCGCCCAACTGATGCCAAGACAGCATGCGGCCCAGGCCGGTGATGGGGTTGAACTTGTCTAACCTGAAGCTCAACGCGCCGAACGTGAAGTTCCAGCCGCCGCTGGCCAGTGCTGCGGCACTGGCGGCCAGCATGGCGGCACCGCCGCACAGCAGCACCACCCACATCATGGGCAGCGCCAACTGGCCCAGGTGTTGCAGCATGGCCTGCGGCTCGTGCACGCTGCGCACATCAAAGCGCAGGGCCTGGCCCAGCATGCCCTGCAACTCGCGCGTCAGGGCCGGCGCCGCGGTGGCCAACAGGCCCACGGCCATGCCCAGGGCAGCGAAGTGCGCCATGTCACGCGAACGCGCCACCTGGCCTTCAGCACGGGCCTTTTGAATCTTTCGGGCTGAAGCGGGTAAGTTGCGGTTCTGGGCGTCAGCCATGTGGGCGCGAGGCGATGTTCAAGCCTGCGCATGGTGCCCACTGGACGCGCCAACTTGAGCGCGATAAACAGGACAAAGCCCGTTGTTGTTACGGCCGGGTGACTGATTCGCGCGCACCCCGCGGCAAGCGGGTTTCGCGGCGGCAAGAATGCGCGGAAGGCGCCGCCTGCGCGTTGCGGCGCACGCCGTTGATCACCCGCATCAGCAGCTTGAGCAAGCTGTCTTCCAACTCGCCAGCTGGCTTCACCACCTTGGTGACGACTTGCCCGGTGAGGTCATGAAAGTCCTGCGTGATGCGGTTGCGCGCCTTCAGGCGGTGGTGGCCATCTCTTGCAGGATCTTCTGCACCTTTTCTTCCAAGGAGGCCTTGGTGAACGGTTTGACGATGTAGCCGGCCGCACCGGTTTGCGCGGCCAGCACGATGTCTTCCTTGCGCGCCTCGGCGGTGACCATCAACACCGGCAGGTGTTTCAGGTTGTCGTCGGCCTTGATCGCCTTCAGCAGGTCGAAGCCGTTCATGTTGGGCATGTTGATGTCTGACACCACGAAGTCGAATTTCGCGCCCTTCAACATGCCCAGCGCCACCGCGCCGTCTTCGGCTTCTTCAACGTTGTTGCAACCCATTTCCTTGAGCAGGCCGCGCACGATGCGGCGCATGGTGGAGAAGTCGTCAACGACCAGAAATTTCATGTTGGCGTGTTGGCTCATGGCGATCCTTCTTTGGGCTCTTTGGGGTCTGCGGTGGAAGACTTATCGGTGTGCGGGCGCGGCACTTGAGGCTGCCGCCGCGGCCTGCACAGGCGGCGCCTGGGGTGTGGCGGCTGGCCCCTGGGCGGCCACTGCCGCGCTGTGGAACAGGGCGTTCTCGGCCTCGCGGTTCATCACGATGATGCTGATGCGCCGGTTGGCCGGGCTGGCCGGGTCATTGCGGTCGAACGGCACGCTGGCCGCCAGGCCCTGGATGCGCAAGGTGCGGTCTTCGGGCAGCCCGCCGGCCATCAACTCGCGGCGCGAGGCGTTTGCGCGGTCGGCAGCAAGTTCCCAGTTGCTGTAGCCGCGGTCGCCACCGCCGAACACGGCCGCGTCGGTGTGGCCTTCAATCGTGAGGTGGTTGGGCACCTCGCGCAACACGCCGCCAATGGCG
>JANMYI010000023.1:0-10173 GCA_031381955.1 Burkholderiales bacterium | reverse complement strand
GGCGCAAGGGTTCGAGGTGCCGCTGCAGCGCATTGAGCAGTTCTTCATACAGCGCCTTTTCACGCGCCAGCGAACGTTCCTGCGCCGACAAGGCTTTGTCTTCAAAGGCCTTCAGCTCGGGGGTGATGTAGCGCTCGGCGTTCTTCAGCGTCTGGCGGCGCTGGTAGTCAGCAGGCACCTTGTTCAGGCCCGAAGCGGTGACTTCGATGTAGAAGCCGTGCACCTTGTTGTATTGCACGCGCAGGTTGTTGATGCCGGTGCGCGCGCGTTCGCGCATTTCCAGGTCGACCAGGAACGCATCGCAATTGCTGGCAATGGCGCGCAGTTCGTCGAGCTCGAAGTCCACGCCGCTGGCGATCACGCCGCCATCGCGCAACTGCACGCCGGGTTCTTCGGCGATGGCCCGCAGCACTTCGGCCACCGCTTCATCGAGCTGCAAGCCAATGCGGCACTGCTCAAGCAGGTGGCCCTGCGCTGGCACGGTCGCAGCCAAGGCCGGCAAGCGCGCCAAGGTGTGGCGCAGGCCGGCGAGTTCGCGCGGGCGCACCTGGCGCAGCGCCACGCGCGAGGTGCTGCGTTCCACGTCGCTCACTTCACGCAGCGCCTGGCGCAACTCGTCGAAGCCGGTTGCCAGCAGGTGGCGGATGGCTTCATGCCGGCTGGCGGCCACGCTGCGCGCACGCTGCGGCTGCGTTAACCATTGGCGCAACCTGCGGCTGCCCATGCCGGTGCGGCAGGTGTCGAGCACCGACAGCAGCGTGGGGCTGGCTTCACCGCGCAGGGTTTGCGTGAGTTCCAGGTTGCGGTGGGTGGCGGGGCTGATGTCGAGCAGTTCGTCACTGCGCGGCACCTGCAGGGTCGTCACATGCCGCAGTGCCTGGCCTTGCGTGTGTTCGGCAAAACCCAGCAGCGCTGCCGCGGCGCCGTGCGCCGCGCTCAGGCCCTGGGCATTGAACGCGGCCAGCGAGGCCACCTGGAGTTGATCGAGCAACTTGCGCTGGCCCAGCGCCGCATCAAACTGCCAGGCCGGGCGCGGGGTGCGCGCGGCGCGCAGTTGCGCGGCGGCTTCGGGCAGCGCCAGGCCGGCGTCGAACAACAGCTCGGCCGGGTCCAGCCGCGCCAGCCAGGCCGGCAGCTCACGCTCGCTGCATTGCGTGAGGCCCAGCGTGCCGCTGCTCAGCCCCAGCCAGGCCAGGCCCCAAACGCTGCGTTCGCGGTGCAGCGCCAGCAGCAGGTTGTCGGCGCGCTCGGCCAGCAGCTCACTGTCGGTCACCGTGCCGGGGGTAACGACTCGGGTGACTCTGCGCTCCACCGGCCCCTTGGCCGTGGCCACGTCGCCCACCTGTTCGGCAATGGCCACGGCCTGGCCGAGCTTGATCAAGCGAGCCAGATAGGCTTCGAGCGAGTGTGCCGGCACCCCGGCCATCACCACGGGTTCGCCGGCACTCTGGCCGCGCGCGGTGAGGGTGATGTCGAGCAGCGCATTGGCGCGGCGGGCGTCGTCGAAGAAGACCTCGTAGAAGTCGCCCATGCGGTAAAATACTAACGTATCAGGGAACTCTGACTTGATGCGCAGGTACTGCTGCATCATGGGCGTGTGGGCCGAAAGATCCGCCTGGGCGGCGCTGGTGCTGCCCGCTGCGCGCATTGCGCTGCCTGCCTGCATGCTGTGGCCCCTTGCTACCCGGTGCGCCGGTTCAGCCAGCGCTTGGGTCGGTCTTGCGCACGCGCAAGGGCTTGCGCGGCGCGGCGGCCTGCAGGGCTTGCAGCACGGCTTCATCTGCCGTGGGCTGCGCAACCGGTGCCTCGGGCTTGGCTTCTTGCGTGAGGCTGGTGTAGGGCGCCAGCATCTGCACCAACTGCCCGTAAATCTTCGGGCTGCCGGCCACCACTTCATGGCGATGCAGAAAGTCGGCCTCGCCGGTGAAGTTGCCGATCAGGCCGCCGGCCTCGGTGATCATCAGTGAGCCTGCGGCCATGTCCCACGCTTGCAGGCCGGTTTCAAAGAAGCCGTCGTACCAGCCGGCGGCCACGTAGCACAGGTCGAGTGCGGCCGCGCCCGGGCGGCGCACGCCGGCGCAGGCCTGCATCACGGCTTCGAACATCTTCAGGTAGCGCTGGAAATCATCGCCCTTGCGAAACGGAAAGCCGGTGCCGATGAGCGCCTGGTCCAGCCGCGTGCGCTTGCCCACGCGCAAGCGGCGGTCGTTCAGGAACGCACCGCGGCCTTTGCTGGCGTAGAACATGTCGTTGCGCGCCGGGTCGTAGACCACGGCTTGCTGCATCACGCCGCGCAAAGACAGCGCAATCGACACGGCATAGGTGGGCAGGCCGTGGATGAAGTTGGTGGTGCCATCGAGCGGGTCGATGATCCACTGGAACTCGCTGTTCTTCGCGCCGTGTGTGCTGCCGGATTCTTCGGCCAGGATGCCGTGTGCCGGGAACGATTCGAGCAGCACGTCGATGATGGCGCGTTCAGCGGCCTGGTCGACTTCGGTGACGAAGTCGTTGATGCCTTTGGCGGTGACCTGCAGCCGGTCGACATCGAGCGCGGCGCGGTTGATGATCGAGCCGGCGGCGCGCGCGGCCTTGATGGCGATGTTGAGCGTGGGGTGCAGGGATTGCGACATGGCGTGGGCAGGGCAGCGGTTTTGGGCAAGAGCGCGACACTGACAATGCCAGCGAAGAACCTTGAGTTTACCGGCCATGCCCACGAGCCAACCCGACCCCAGCGCCACCCGTTTCGTGCTGGTGAACACCAGCCATGCCGGCAACGTGGGCGCGGCCGCACGCGCCATGAAGGTGATGGGATTCACCGAACTGGTGTTGGTCAATCCGCGCTTCAGTGATGTGCTGTGCCACGAAGATGCCGTGGCCATGGCCAGCGGCGCGGCCGACGTGCTGGCCCATGCGCGCGTGGTGAGCAGCTTGCCTGAAGCGTTAGATGGCATGCAGCATGTGTGCGCCACGGCCATGACGCCGCGCGACTTTGGCCCGCCCACGCGCGCGCCGCGCGTGCATTTCACGGCGCTGGCGGCCACGCCGCGGAGCGTGGCGTTCGTGTTCGGCTCCGAGCGCTTCGGCTTGGCGAATGAAGACGTCTACCGCTGCCATGTGGCACTGAGCATTCCCACCGCGCCGGGCTATGGCTCGTTGAACCTGGCGCAAGCGGTGCAGGTCCTGGCCTATGAATGGCGCCAGGCCTTGGGTGGTTTCGACGTGCAGGCACGCACGGCCGACCCGGCCTGGGCCGATGCCGCCGCCGTGCAAGGCCTGCTCGACCACTGGCGCGCCGCGCTGCAAGACATCGGCTACCTCGACCCGGCTGCGCCGAAGAAATTGCTGCCACGGCTGAACCAGTTGGCCAACCGATTGCAGCTCAGCACCGAAGAGGTTCACATCTTGCGTGGCGTGGCACGGGCCATGGCGAAGAAGGCTTGATCGGCCCGACAGCGTAGGCGAGCACCTGTCGCTGGCGCAGGCGGTCGCCCTGGTGCTGATCCCGCAGTCGTCGGACTGACCCCCGTCGGATTGCGGCTGTCGGCCGGTGCGCGTGCTGCGCGCCGCCGCGCGTGCCTCGGGTTTACATCGATTCTTTCTAATGTTTTGCTCACCCGACAGCTGGCCATTGCTAGCACTTGCCTAACGGGCGCTGCGATTCTTCGTTCATCGGCCCGCACCAGCCAGGGGCAGCACGAAGGTCACCCATGAATAGTCACGAAGCAGATTCGACAGGCGTCCCCGCCCGCCGCCCCGGCGCGCAAAGCGCACGTGGGGTGGCCGACACCGGCTTGCCCGAGCGCAATGCGGCGCCGCCGCAGCCACCTTGTGCCACGCCCACGCCGACACCAACTCAACCCCCGCAAGCCACGCAAGCCGCACAAGCCGCTGCGCTGCCGGCGGCGGCGGTTGCGGCAATACGCTGATTCCGCCGCATCGCCCCCCGGTTCTTGCGCCACCCCACCCAAACCGCCCCTAAACCTTCGGAGAAGCCAGATGGCAACGCACCTCACCTCGACCCTTACCGATCGCATGCGTCGCATCCTGCTGGTGGGGCTGCCGAGCGGGTTGGCATTGAGCACGCCGCTGGCGTTGATCGCCTGCGGCGGCAGCGACGAAGCCGCCACCGCCGTGCGCAATCCACCGCTCGACCTGCCACCCGGCGAGGTCACGTCCACATCCACGCAGGTCTCGATCAACATGCCTGCCGGCTTGTCGCTGCCAGCAGCGTACGTGGTCGGTCCCAGTGGCGCCGTGGCCGTGACGGCAAACACAGCCATGGTCGATGTGTTCGCTGATGGCCCGCAACTGGCCACCGTGATGGCGACCGATGGCACGCCGCTTTTGATGGGCTGGATCGGCGCGGGTCGCCCTGCCGTCTCGGCTCACAGCACGGCCAGCGTGCTGCTGCACTTCAGTCTGGGGCGGCCATTTTTTGGCCCGCTGACCCGCGACATGCTGCGCGATCGCCTGGAAACGCAGCCTGCGGTGGCGACGTTCGGCACCCAGATCGCAGCCATCCTTGTGGCCGACCCGAGAGCGCTGGCGACCGGGTCTGCCGCGCTGACCGACGCGTTGGGCCAGGCTGCACAGCAGTTGCTGCCACCTGCTGCCGCAGCAAAGTCGAGTGTCCGGCCGCTCGGGTTGAGGGTCGCGCCGGCAACCTTTTTGAGCGGGTTGCATGTCGTGCAAGGCGAGACACTCAACACTTTCTTCGTCGACAACAAGTTCGTGCGGCGCGCGGTGGTGATCACTGGCCCGCATCAACTGGGACCTTCAACGCAGCCACCAGATGGAGAGCTGGAGCGTCCTTGCGACGAAGGCCAAGGTCAAGTTGCGTCCCGACCCGTTCGAGGTCGAAACCACCCACCCAAGCTACCCCATCACCGCCGAGATCGTCGACAACAACGACGACGACGAGTACGGGTCGAAAAGAGGTCGATCGACTTCGACTGGGAATGCACGGGTCTTTACGGCACTGTGTACAGCCGCATCGACGCTGATCTGAAGGAGCCCAACAAATTCACCACGAGCAAGAACAACGCGACGCCAAACTACCTGCCGAACGGCAAGGAGGCCGACGGCGCGCCCGAGACGATCTCGGTGACGGCCTACTTCCAGCCGATCGGCTCCAGTGCGGCGCGCCAGCGCATCGGCAGTGCCAGCACCTTGGTGAAGTTCAAGAAGGCGTTCAGCTTGCGCATCACGCCGCCCAACACCGAGTTGCCCACCGACGAGTTGCTCAGCATGCTGGCGTCGGTCATTGAACCCCTGCCGAAGACCGCCAGCGTGCGCTACGAGTGGAAGCTGCGCTCGGGCGCAGGCGAGCTGAACATCGGGGGTGCCGACATCGACACTTCCCTTTCGAGAGTCGAATGCATCGCGCCGGCCGTTGAAACGGTGGCGGTGGTCGAGGATCAGGCGGTTGGCGGTTCTTTGGGCTTCGGCGCGGTCGTTCAGGCTCATCCCACGTTGGATAAGGCTGCGAGTCGGCAAGGGCCGAGCCCCACGCATACACTGGCCAGCCGCCCTTGCATACGCCCCACCATGTTTAAACGCCTGCGCGACGACATTGCCTGCATCCGCGAGCGCGACCCTGCCGCGCGCTCCACGTTCGAAGTGCTGACCTGCTACCCGGGCCTGCATGCGCTGGTGTTGCACCGCTGGGCGCATGCCGCCTGGGGCGGCGGCTTCAAATGGCTGGGGCGCTTCATCTCACACCTGGCGCGGTTTTTCACCGGCATTGAAATCCACCCCGCCGCCCGTATTGGGCGGCGCGTGTTCATCGACCACGGCATGGGCGTGGTGATCGGTGAGACGGCTGAAGTGGGCGATGAATGCACTATTTACCAAGGCGTCACCTTGGGTGGCACTTCGTTGGGCAAGGGCACCAAGCGCCACCCCACCTTGGGGCGTGGCGTGATCGTCAGCGCCGGCGCCCAGGTGCTGGGCGGCTTCACGGTGGGCGACGGCGCGCGCGTGGGCTCGAACGCGGTGCTGATGCAGCCGGTGCCGGCCGGCGCCACGGCGGTGGGCATTCCGGCGCGCATCGTGCAAAAAACGGCAGATGCCGCGCGTGAAGAGGCCGCGGCAAAGATGGGCTTTTCAGCCTATGGCGTGACCAACGGCGACGACCCGGTGGCCCAGGCCATGCGCGGGCTGATTGACAGCGCCAGCGGCCATGAGCACCAGATTGCGCTGCTGTGGCAGGCGATTGAAACGCTGTCTTCGGGTGCGCGTGAATTGCCCAAAAGTGAATGCGTGCCGCAAGACGCACACCGCACTGAACGCTTCGATGCTGAAGGCTTGAACCGCTTGGTGAAGTGAGTTCAGGCGCTCGGTGCTCTGAGCGCCGATGAATCATGCGGTCGGCGCTTTCACCGCCGATGAATCATGCGGTCGGCGCTCTGAGCGCCGATTTCGGCCGAAACGCCTTGCACAAGGTCGGGTCGGTTTCCAAATACGGGCCACCGATCAGATCCACGCAATACGGCACGGCGGCGAAGATGCCGTGCACCGGCGGCGTGGCTTGTGGCAGGCCTTGCAGGGTTTCGGCAATCGCCTTGGGCTGGCCGGGCAGGTTGATGATCAGCGCGGCGCCGCGGATCACCGCCACTTGCCGGCTCAGAATGGCCGTGGGCACGAAGTTCAGGCTGATGGCGCGCATCTGCTCGCCAAAGCCGGGCATCACCTTGTGCGCCACCGCCAGCGTGGCCTCGGGCGTGACATCGCGCAGCGCCGGGCCGGTGCCACCGGTGGTGAGCACCAGGTGGCAATGGGCTTGATCAACCAGTTCGATGAGCGTGGCGCTGATCTGCTCGGGCTCGTCAGGAATGAGCCTTGTAGCCCAGGTGATGGGGTTGCGCACGCAGCGCTGCAACCAATCTTGCAAGGCCGGAATGCCTTGGTCGGCGTAGACCCCGGCCGAGGCGCGGTCGCTGACTGAGACGAGGCCGATGCGCACAGGGTCTAACGAGGTCATACGTCTTCTTGGGTTGAGTCTGTAGCGAGTTCGGTGTCGAGTTGCGCAGCCACGGCGGCGGCCACCTGCGGGCGCAGAAGTTGAAACAGCTCGCGCGTGCTGCGCGGGTTGCGCCGCTCGATGGGCAGCGCAGCGTCGCGGCGCGCGGCGCGCACCAGACTGCGCAGATGCTGGGCATCGGCGTTTTTCTGGGCATCAGCATGCTCGGCCAGCCAGCGCGTCAGCGCTTCATCATCGGCCAGCAGGGCGTCGCGCCAACGTTCGGTTTCGTGCAGCACGAGCGTTTCGCGCGCACTGCCCAGCTTGGACGCCGCCACCGCTTCGCGCAGCGGTTCGGCATCCACGTTGCGCATCAGCTTGCCCACGTATTGCAGTTGGCGCCGCCGGCCTTCATGGCTGCGCGTGCGGCGGTACTGCTCGATGGCGTCGCGCAGGCCTTCCGGAAGCTCCAACCTGGCCAGGCGCTGATCCGACAACTCGGACACCGCCAGCCCCAGGGCCTGCAAGTCGTGCGACTGCTGCTTCAGCCGCGTCTTGCTGGGGCCTTCCGGCGCGCTGGGCGGGGCCGCGGCTTCAATCTCGTCGGGGTAGGTGGGCATGCGTCGCTATCATAGACGTGCGCTCGTTCAGGGCGTCGTGCCACCCACCCACCCGGGGCTCGCAAGCGCCCGAACACCCATGCCCGAAACCCGTGCCGCCCCTGGCTTCGCTTACCCGCGCGAGCAATTCCAGCAGATCGTTGACGACACTTTGGCGCTGGCCAAACAGCTGGGTGCAAGCGACGCGGCGGCCGAGGTCTCCGAAGGCGTGGGGCTGTCGGTTTCAGTGCGCAAGGGCGAGCTTGAAAACGTCGAGCGCAACCGCGACAAGTCGCTCGGCGTGACCGTTTACCTGGGCCAGCGCCGGGGCAATGCCAGCACGTCTGACTTTTCACGCGCCGCGCTGGAGCAAACGGTGAAGGCGGCCTACGACATCGCCCGCTTCACCGCTGAAGACCCGGCCGCCGGCTTACCCGAAGCGCAAGACCTGGCCACGGCGCAGGAAGTGGCGCGCGAGTTGCAACTGTTCTTCCCGTGGGGCATCGACGCCAGCGCGGCCGCTGAGCTGGCGCGGCGCTGCGAAGACGCGGCGCTGCGCACCAGCAAGCTCATCACCAACAGCGAAGGCGCAGGCGTGTCGGCGCAGCAGTCGCACTTCTGGGCCGGCAACAGCCAGGGTTTTCGGGGCGGCTACGCCAGTTCGCGCCATTACTTGTCGGTCTCCCCCATCGCTGGGCGCGGCAACGGCATGCAGCGCGATGCCTGGTACACCAGCATGCGTTCGCCCACCGAATTGGCCGGCCCGGAGGAAGTGGGCCGCTATGCCGCCGAACGGGCGCTGTCGCGGCTGAAGCCGCGCAAGCAAGCCACGGCCGAAGTGCCGGTGTTGTTTGAAGCGCCGGTGGCCGCAGGGTTGTTGGGCGCCTATGTGCAGGCTACCAGCGGGGGCTCGCTGTACCGCAAAGCCAGCTTCTTGCTCGACAGCCTGGGCAAGCAGGCCTGGGCCGAGCACATCGACATCGACGAAGACCCGTTCATCCTGCGCGGCAAGGGCAGCGCGCCGTTCGACGATGAAGGCGTGCGCACGCAAGCGCGCCGCCTGTTGCAAAAGGGCGTGGTGCGCAGCTACTTTCTGTCGACCTACTCAGCGCGCAAGCTGAACATGCGCACCACGGGCCATGCCGGCGGCTCGCAGAACCTGGCACTGACCAGCCGCTTGACGCGACCGGCCGATGACCTGGACGTGATGCTCAAGCGGCTGGGCCGCGGCCTGTTCGTCACCGAACTCATGGGCCAGGGCGTGAACTACGTGACCGGCGACTATTCGCGCGGCGCCGCAGGCTTCTGGGTGGAAGACGGGCAAATCGCCTACCCGGTGCAAGAAGTCACCATTGCCGGCACGCTGCCGCAGATGTTGAAAGACGTGGTGGCGGTGGGTGCCGACACCTACACCTCGGGCAACAAGACGATCGGCTCGGTGCTCATTTCGCGCATGAAGCTGGCCGGCAGTTGAACTTGCGCGCAATGCATGTTGCGCGGTCTGGTTGACGGGGTTTCGCGCGGGAAAACCCGCCTCGGTCGCCTATGGGTGAAACCTAGAATTCGCCGCGTTTGGACCTTCACACTTTTGTTCGCAGGAGACTCTTCATGGAACGTCGTTCATTTGTTCGCAGCGCAGGCATTGCGGGCGTGCTGGCCGCCGGTGCGGCACCGGCCATCGTGCATGCCCAGGCGAGCCTTCGCTGGCGCCTGACTTCCAGCTTCCCCAAGTCGCTGGACACGCTGTTTGGTGTGGCTGACGTGTTCGCCAAGAAGGTCAGCGACATGACCGGTGGCAAGTTCCAGATCTCCACGCACGCCGCTGGCGAGATCGTGCCGGCCTTTGGCACGGTTGACGCGCTGCAGGCCGGCACCGTGGAAATGGCCAATACCGCGCCGTATTACTACTTCGGCAAGGATCCGACCTTTGCGCTGGGATGCGCCATTCCCTTCGGCCTGAACAGCCGCCAGATGACATCCTGGATGTATGAAGGCAACGGCTTGAAGTTGATGCGCGACTTCTATCGCCAATACAACATCATCAGCTTCCCCATGGGCAACACGGGTGCACAAATGGGCGGCTGGTGGCGCAAGGAAGTCAAGTCGCTGGCCGATGTGAAGGGCGTGAAGTTCCGCACCGGTGGCTTCAGCGGCAAGGTCTATGAGCGTCTGGGCGGCGTGGCGGCCAACATTCCCGGTGGTGAAATTTATGCCGCGCTGGAGAAAGGCACGATCGACGCCGCCGAATGGGTCGGGCCCTACGACGACCAGAAACTGGGCTTCCACAAGGTGGCGCAGTACTACGCTTACCCCGGCTATTGGGAAGGTGGGCCGCAGCTCGACCTGCACATCAACACCAAGTCGTATGACAGCCTGTCTGCCGAATACAAGGCCATCGTCGAAGCGGCTGCGGCGTATGCGCACACCGACATGCAGGCCAAGTACGACGCGCGCAATTCCGCGTCGCTGAAGCAACTGGTTGCCGGTGGGACGAAGTTGTTCCGGTTCCCGAAAGACCTGATGGACGCGGCGTTCAAGGAATCGATGGCGCTGTACAGCGAGCTGTCTGCCAGCAACCCGAACTGGAAGAAGGTGTATGAAGACTTCGCCGTT
>JANMYI010000799.1:0-1640 GCA_031381955.1 Burkholderiales bacterium | reverse complement strand
ATCGCCACCGCCGCCAGGCTTGCGGCGGCGCCGGCGGCGTTTGAGGGAAGGTGCTGCGCCCTCCCCAAATTCACCAAATTCACCAGGCTCAGCGGCCTCGGTGGCGTCACCGGGTTGGCGGCGCGGCGCAGGCGTTGCGGCCGCCGCGCCCTCGGTGGGTGCGCTGGGCACGGCTGCCTTCACCACGCGGCGCGGCGCGCGCGTTTCGCGCACTGCCAACACCAGGGCCTCGCGCTCTTCATCGCTGCCCAGCGAAAAGTCTTCCCACCACTCGGCCAATTCGGCCGGCGCCTCACCCGCATCGGCACGCAGGCGCAGAAAGTCGAACGCGGCGCGAAAGCGCGGCTGATCCACCAACGAGTACGGCCCGTTGCCGCTGCGCCGCTCGAAGCGCGGCTGCATCATCCAGGTTTCGCGCATGTCGCCGGCCAGCTTGCCGCGGCCGGAGATGTCGCCGATGCGCGCTTCAAACACGGCGTCGATGGCCTGCTGCAGCGCCGGCACGGTGGCTTCGCCGACGGCGCACAGCGCCTGCCAGCGCAACTTGGCTTCGTGCCATAACAGGCAGGCCAACAGGAAGCTCGGCGCCACCGGCTTGCCTTCGCCGACGCGGCGGTCGGTGTCGGCGAGCGCGAGTTCAATGAACTTCATGTGCGCGCGCAGGTTGGTGCCGGGGCCACCGCTGGGCGCCAGGGCGGCGTCGAGGATCGGGAAGATGCCGTGGTCGAGCTTGAGCGCCTTGAGCTGTTCGATGCTGCGCAGGCTGTGGCCCGTTTGCAGCAGCTTGATCATTTCGTCAAACATGCGTGACGCCGGCACGTTGGGCAGCGCCTTGGCCGCGGCCGCGATCGCCGCCTTGGTCTTGGGCTCGATGGTGAAGCCCAGCTTGGCCGCAAAGCGCGCCACGCGGATGATGCGCACCGGGTCTTCGCGGTAGCGCGTCTCGGGGTCGCCAATCATGCGCAGCACGCGGGCGCGCGCATCCTTCACGCCGTGGTGATAGTCCACCAGCCGCTCGTCGGTGGGGTCGTAGTACATGGCGTTGATGGTGAAGTCGCGCCGCGCCGCGTCTTCGACCTGCGGCCCCCAGACGTTGTCGCGCAGCACGCGGCCGCTGGCGTCGACCACATGGCTCTTGCCGCTGAGTTCGCCCTTCGATGTCTTCTCGTTGCCGGCCACCTGGTCGGCCGCGGCGGCATCGAGCAAGGCGCGGAAGGTGGAGACTTCAATCACCTCGTGCTCGCGCCCACGCCCGAACACCACATGCACGATGCGAAAGCGCCGGCCGATGATGAAGGCGCGGCGGAACAGCGCCTTCACCTGCTCAGGTGTAGCGTTAGTTGCCACATCGAAGTCTTTCGGCCGCCAGCCCACCAGCAGGTCGCGCACCGCGCCGCCCACGATGTAGGCCTCGTGCCCGGCGTCTTTGAGCGTGCGCACCACGCGCACCGCGTTGTCGTCAAGCAGCTTGGGGTCGATGCCATGCTCGGCGGCCGTCAGCTCCATGCGCTTGCCCAGGGGCGGTGGGGCGACGGCATCGGACATGCCGAACCACTTGCTGATGAATTTCTTGATCATTCGAAGAGTTTCACGATGGGCCAGCCGCGCTCGTGCGCGATGCGCTCCAGCTCGGGCCCGGG
>JANMYI010000756.1:0-7757 GCA_031381955.1 Burkholderiales bacterium | reverse complement strand
GCTGTTCACACCGTCGCTGACTGTGACCACCACGTTGTAGTTGCCCGGCGCCGTGGGGCTGCCGCTGAGCAGGCCGGCGGCCGGGTTCAGGCTCAGGCCCACGGGCAGGCCGGTGGCCGCGTAGGTCAGGGCGTCGCCGTTCGGGTCGCTGCCGGCCAATTGCAGGCTGACCGCCGCGGCAGCCTCGGTGTCTTGATCGCCCGGGTTGGTCAACGCCGGGGTGATGGCCGGCGTCGGGTCGCTGGCGACATTGATGCGCAGGATCTTGGCCACCGAGGGCACGCCGGCGCTGTCGAGCACGAAGAGCATGTAAAAGCCCGGCGGCGCGTCGGCGGCGCGGGCCGGTGCCTGTACAGACAACACGCCGCCGTTGTTGACGAAGGTCAGGTCAATGAAGCGCTGCTCCAGGTTGAAGCTGTGCGTCACCGAGCCGGTTTTCACCAGCGCCAAGCGGGTCACGGCGGCCGCGCTGGTGGTGTTGACGGTGAAGGTCTTGCCAACATCGAGCACCGTGGGTGCGCTGGTGATGGTGGGCCGCGCTGCCAGGGTGCCGCTGGCGGTGAACAGGTAGGGCGGGAAGAACAACTCGGCGTTCAGGTTCGTTTGCGGCCCCGGCGCGCCGCCGCCGCCCACCAGCACCGTGGCATCGGGCAGCAGGATGGCCATGGAGTGGTACAGCCGCATCTTTTGGTATGAGGCGCCCAGCGTCCAGGTGCCGGTGGTGGGGTTCCAGATCTCGGCGTCGTAGCTGACGTTGTCGGCCTCGTTCCAGGTTGCGCTGCCTCCGGTGGCCAGCACCTTGCCGTCGGCCAGCAAGGTGGCCGTGCCCAGGCGGCGCTGCTTGCTCATGCTGTTGGTGGCGGTGACCGTGGGGTTGGTGCCTCTGATGTCGATCACCACCGCGCCGTTGGAGTTGCCGCCGAACTGCAGGATGCGGCCGGGTTGGAACATGGCCGCGCTGGCGTCGCTGCCGCTGTTGGCGCTGTTCAGCGTGCTGCTCAGCATGGTGATGCTGCCGGCATTGGCCGGGTCGATGAGGTACATCTTGCCGTTGCTGTCGTAGCCGAACACGCGGCCATCGGGGGCGACGAAGTTGCGCGGGAACGCGCCGTCCAAGGCGCTGGTGTTCACGCCCGTGAGCGCGCGGAACGAGCCGGTCGTGGTGCGCACCTCGGGCATGTCTTGCCCACCGGAGCCGCCCTGGATGTAGGTTTCACCGTTGAGCAAGGTGATGGACGATGAATACCAGCGCGCCCGGTTCATGTCGGCCGTGCGGGTGATGGCGTTGGGGTAGGTCAGGCTGATGAGGTTGGAGTTGTTGTTGGGGTTGTTGTCTGGCAGCACGGACGTGTCGCCGCCGGCGATGAACACGCTGCTGCCGTCGGGCAGCACCACTTGCGAGCTGCAAAACAGGTCGGTGCCGCCGCTGTTGTCGAGCGTGGTGTGGCCGGCCTCCAGGCCACCCGCCGGGTCCCACAGGTCGTAGTGGCTGCCGGTTTGCATGCCGGTGGGCGAACTGCCATAGCTCAGCAGCCGGCCGTCGGGCAGGAGCACGGTGTGCAGCGGAATCAGCGGCCAGTTCACAACGCCCGAAAACATGCCCGTGATGTGGGCGCTGGCGGGTATCGGGTCGGTGGGCGTGAACGTCATGCTGGCCGATTCGCCATTGCCTCCCGCGCTCAGGGCCCGTGCCTTGGGGCGCTCGCCGCCGCGGCCCTGGCTGGCATCCTGGCTCCCCCCGCATGAAACCAACAGCACGGCGGCGGTGAGCAGGGACCAGCGAGTCAGGCGCTCGGCGAAATAGGGCATGGAGAGGGCTCGTCTAGACAACAAAGGGGCTTGGCGAAACTGTGGCGAGGCGATTCTTTGTTGCCGGCCGCTTGCGGCACTCCAGGAAACCCGAGCAGCCCCTAGACAAGGGGGGTGGTTTGACCGTTATCGCCTGTTGTCTTGACCTCGGTTGTCGTTTTCTTGCCGACAACCTGCCCTCCTAGAATGCTCGGCCCGCTATCGCCCCCACCCCAACAAGGCCCCCATGCCCCCTGGCCTGATCCGCATTCGCGGTGCCCGCGCCCACAACCTGAAAAACCTCGATCTGGACATCCGCACCGGCGAGATGACGGTCGTTACCGGGCCTTCGGGGTCAGGCAAGTCCAGCCTGGTGTTCGACACGCTCTACGCCGAGGGCCAGCGCCGCTACGTGGAAACCTTCAGCGCCTACGCACGGCAGTTTCTGGAGCGCATGGATCGGCCGGCGGTCGACCGGGTGGATGGCGTGCCGCCGGCCATCGCCATCGACCAGACCAACCCGGTGCGCACCAGCCGCAGCACCGTGGGCACGATGACCGAGCTGAACGACCATTTCAAGCTGCTCATCGCGCGCGCCGCGCAGTTGTTCGACCAGCAGACGGCCTTGCCGGTGCGCCACGACAACGCCGAAACCATCCACGCCGATCTGCAAGCCCGCTGCGCCGCGCAAGACCCACGCATCGCTATCACCTTTCCAGTGGAATTGCCCGCCAACACCAGCGCTGAAGAGATCGAGCAGTGGCTGTCGGCCAGCGGCTTTACCCGGGTGCAGGCCGAGCGCGAAGTGGCGACGCCGAACGGGCCGCGGACGAACGGCGCCGGGCCTCCCCAAGCCGTTCGCGCCCCCTCGGGGGGCAGCGACGCGGCCTCGGCCGCTAGCGTGGGGGCTGTCAAAGTGCTGGATGTGGTGGCGGACCGCTTTCGCCTGGGCAACACCGAACGCTCACGGGCGCTGGAAGCCATCGAAATGGCGCTCAAGCGTGGCAGCGGGCGGATGAACGTCTATCGCCTGAACGACGACGGCAGCCCTGAGCTGTGGCGCTATTCCACCGGCCTGCATTGCCCGGAAAGCGACCTGCATTACGCCGACCCGCAGCCGGCCATGTTTTCGTTCAACTCGGCCTTCGGCGCCTGCGAAACCTGCCGCGGCTTCGGGCGGGTGATCGGCGTGGATCTGGGCCTGGTCATCCCCGACTCGCGCAAGACCCTGCGCAACGGCGCGGTGAAGACGATTCAAACCCCGGCCTGGGCCGAGATCCAGGCTGACTTGCTGAAGCATGCCGGCGACGCCGGCATTCCGCGCGACACGCCCTGGCATTTGCTCACCCAGGCCCAGCGTGAATGGGTGCTGACCGGCTCGCCCAACTGGAACGGCAAGTGGAACCAGCAGTGGTACGGCGTCTACCGCTTCTTCGAATACCTGGAGAGCAAGGCCTACAAGATGCATATCCGGGTGCTGCTGAGCAAGTACCGCAGCTACACGCCGTGCACGGTGTGCGCCGGGGCGCGGCTGAAGACCGAGGCCTTGCTGTGGCGGCTCGGTGGTGCACCTGAAACGTTGGAAGACATCTTGCCCGCGGCGCGGCGCTTCCTGCCTGCGGGCGTGGGCTTCGGCCGCGCGCAGCTGGAACGATTGCCGGGGCTCACGCTGCATGATTTGATGCTGCTGCCGATCCACCGCCTGCGCCGCTTCTTCGATGGGCTGGAGCTGCACAGCGCGATGCTCGATGAAGCGCTGAAGCTGTTGCTCGATGAGATCCGCACGCGGCTGAAATACCTGTGCGACGTGGGCCTGGATTACCTCACGCTCGATCGACAAAGCCGCACCCTCAGCGGCGGCGAGGTGCAGCGCATCAACCTGACCACGGCGCTGGGCACGTCACTCGTGAACACGCTGTTCGTGCTGGATGAACCCAGCATCGGCCTGCACCCGCGCGACATGGGCCGCATCGTGCAAGCCATGATGCGCTTGCGCGATGCCGGCAACACCCTGGTGGTGGTGGAGCATGACCCGGCGGTGATGCTGGCGGCCGACCGGCTGATCGACATGGGCCCCGGGCCGGGCGAACGCGGCGGCCAGGTCGTCTTCGACGGCACGCCCGATGAAGCGCGCCATGCCGACACCTTGACCGGCGCCTACCTCGGGGCGCGCAAGCGTGTGGAAGCCGGGCGGCGACGCGAGGTCGATGACGGCACCCCAAAGCTGCTGCTGCAAGGCGTGCGCGCGCACAACCTGAAGGGCATTGACGTCAGCATTCCGCTGCAACGCCTGGTTTGCATCACGGGCGTGTCGGGTTCGGGCAAGAGCACGCTGATTCAAGACGTGTTGTTCCCGGCGCTGGCGCGCCACTTCGGCCGCGGCACCGAAGCGCCACTGGAACACGATCAATTGCTGGGCGCCGATTGGTTGGCCGATGCCGTGTTCGTCGATCAAAGCCCGATCGGCAAGACCGCGCGTTCCAACCCGGCCAGCTACGTCGGCGCGTTCGACGAGATTCGCAAGCTGCTGGCCGATGCACCGATCGCGCGCGAACGCAGCTACACCGCCGGCACCTTCAGCTTCAACGCCGGCGATGGCCGCTGCCCCACCTGCGGCGGCTCGGGTTTCGAGCATGTGGAGATGCAGTTCTTGAGCGACGTGTACCTGCGCTGCCCCGATTGCGACGGCCGGCGCTTCCGAGCCGAGGTGCTCGATGCCAAGATCGTGCGCGGCCCGCGCCAGCTCTCTGTGGCCGATGTGCTGGATCTCACCGTCAGCGAGGCCGCGCAGTCCTTTGCGGCCGACCGCGAGGTGCTGGCGCGGCTGCAACCGCTGCTGGACGTGGGTCTGGACTATCTGCGCCTGGGTCAACCCGTGCCCACGCTTTCTGGTGGCGAGGCCCAACGTTTGAAATTAGCCGGCTTCCTGGCCGCTGCCGCCACGTCACCGCGCCAGGCGGTGGCAAAGAAAGGCACGCTGTTCCTCTTCGACGAACCCACCACCGGGCTGCATTTCGACGACATCAACAAGCTGATGCGTGCTTTGCGCAAGCTGCTGGATGGTGGGCATTCGTTGGTGGTGATCGAGCACAACCTCGACGTGGTGCGCGCGGCCGACTGGATCATCGACCTCGGCCCCGAGGGTGGTGAAGGCGGCGGTGAACTGGTCTGCGCCGGCACGCTCGAAGACCTGAAGGCGCATGCCGCCTCGTTCACCGGCACGGCGCTGCGCGAATACGACCAGACGCTGGGCACAGGGGCGGCGATGGTGGTGCGCGAACCACGTGCCCCCTATGGCGAGGATGGCCGGCCGTTCAACGAAGCGATTCGCATCGTCAACGCCCGCGAACACAACCTGAAGAACCTGAGCGTCGACATTCCACGCGGCAAGTTCAGCGTGGTCACCGGGGTGTCGGGCTCGGGCAAGAGCACGCTCGCGTTCGACATCCTGTTCAACGAAGGCCAGCGGCGCTACCTCGAATCGCTCAACGCCTATGCGCGCAGCATCGTCCAGCCTGCCGGCCGGCCCGAGGTGGACGCGGTGTACGGCATTCCGCCCACGGTGGCCATCGAACAGCGGCGCAGCCGCGGTGGGCGCAAGAGCACGGTGGCCACGGTGACCGAGGTCTGGCATTACCTGCGCCTGCTTTGGGTGAAGCTGGGCACCCAGCATTGCGTGCACGACGGCGCGCCGGTGCGCCCGCAAAGCACCGAGAGCATCGCCGCACAACTGCTGCGCGACCATGCCGGCCAGCATGTGGGCCTGCTCGCGCCGCTGGTGGTGGCGCGCAAGGGCGTCTACACCGACCTGGCCAAATGGGCCAAGGCGCGCGGCCACAGCCACTTGCGCGTGGACGGTGAATTCCTCAAGCTCGACCCCTGGCCGCGGCTGGACCGCTTCAAGGAGCACACGCTGGAGCTGCCGGTGGGCGCTGTTCACATCAAACCGGAAGCTGAAGCGGAACTGCGCGCCTTGCTGCACAAGGCGCTCGACCTGGGCAAGGGCGTATTGCACCTGCTGCACCCGCTCAATGGCTTGGGCGCCGCCATGGAAGCCGGGCAATCCACCGTCGGCATCGGCCAGGTGAAGGTGTTTTCCACCAAGCGCGCCTGCCCGCAATGCGGCACCAGCTACCCCGAGCTGGACCCGCGCATGTTCTCGTACAACAGCAAGCATGGCTGGTGTCCGGGCTGCGTGGGCACGGGCCTGGCCTTGACGCGAGAGCAGCGCAAGGCACTGGATGATTCGGTGCGCGTGGATGATGTGAACGGCCGCGAGCAGAGCTTTCCTGCCGAAGAACCCGAAGTCGAAGGCCTGGTCGATGCGGTGTGCGGCGAATGCGCCGGTGCGCGGCTGAACGCCAAGGCGCGGCGCATCGAGTTCGACGGCCAGCCCATCCACAGCGTGGCCGCGTGGTCGGTGGGCCAGGCGCGCGAATGGGTGGAGCGCCTGGCGGGTGACGGCCAGATGAGCTTGCGCGAAGCCGGCATCGCACGCGACTTGATGCCTGAAATCACCAGCCGCCTGCGTTTTTTGGAAGAAGTGGGCCTGGGCTACCTGACGCTCGACCGTGCCGCACCCAGCCTGAGCGGTGGCGAGGCGCAGCGCATCCGCCTGGCGGCGCAACTGGGCAGCAACCTGCAAGGCGTGTGCTATGTGCTCGACGAGCCCACCATCGGCCTGCACCCGCGCGACAACCGCGTGCTGCTCAAGGCCTTGCAGAACTTGAGCGACAAGGGCAACACGCTGGTGGTGGTGGAGCATGACGAAGAAACCATTCGCCATGCCGAGCATTTGATCGACATCGGCCCCGGCGCCGGCAAGCGCGGTGGCCATCTGGTGGCACAGGGCACGGCGCTTGAGTTGGCGGGCGTGGCGGCATCGGTGACGGGCCGGCTGCTGGCGCACCCGCTGAAGCACCCCTTGGCCGCGCGGCGCGAGATGCTGCCCGGCGCGCCGGCATTGGTGTTGCGGCAGGCGCGGCTGCACAACCTGCGCGGCATCGACCTGAACTTGCCGTTGCACCGGCTGGTGGCCGTCACCGGCGTCAGCGGTTCGGGCAAGAGCACGCTGGCGCGCGATGTGCTGCTGGCCAACCTGCAGTTCATCAACACCCGCGGCGCCAAGCCGAACTGGCACGGCTGCGCGGGCATCGACGGCTGGCAGTTGGTGGACCGCGTGCTCGAAGTTGACCAGACCCCGATCGGCAAGACGCCGCGTTCCTGCCCGGCCACCTACATCGGTTTTTGGGACGTGATCCGCAAGCTCTTCACCGAAACCCTGGAGGCCAAGGCGCGTGGCTACAACGCGGCCCGCTTCTCGTTCAACACCGGGCAAGGCCGTTGTGGCACCTGTGATGGCCAGGGCCTGCGCACGATTGCCATGAGTTTTCTGCCCGACGTGAAGGTGCCGTGTGAAACCTGCAAGGGCGCGCGGTTCAACCCCGAGACGCTGGCCGTGAGCTGGCGCGGCAAGAGCATTGGCGATGTGCTGAACATGGAAGTTGACGAAGCGGTGGATTTCTTCGCCAGCATGCCTGCCATTGCCCACCCGCTGCAATTGCTGAAGGACGTGGGGCTGGGTTACCTGACGCTGGGGCAGCCTTCACCCACATTGAGCGGTGGCGAGGCACAGCGCATCAAGCTCGTCACTGAACTGAGCAAGGTGCGCGATGACATCACCCGGCGCGGCCAGAAGCCGCCGCACACGCTGTATGTGCTGGACGAGCCCACCGTGGGCCTGCACATGGCCGACGTGGAGCGGCTGATCCGCGTGCTGCACCGCCTGGTGGACGGCGGCCACAGCGTGGTGGTGATCGAGCACGACCTGGACGTTGTGGCTGAGGCCGACTGGGTGGTGGACCTCGGGCCCGAAGGCGGCGTTGAAGGCGGCTTGCTGGTGGCACAAGCCACGCCCGAAGGCGTGGTCTGTGCGGCCACTCATACCGGCCAGGCGCTAGGGCCGGTGC
>JANMYI010000752.1:0-11629 GCA_031381955.1 Burkholderiales bacterium | reverse complement strand
CGACGCCACGGTGGGCGCACGTGTCAACTACGGCGCCGGCAGCATCACCGCCAACTACGACGGTGCGAACAAGCACCGCACGGTCATCGGCGACGATGTGCATGTCGGCTCGAACTGCGTGCTGGTGGCGCCGCTGCACATCGGTGATGGGGCCACCATTGGCGCGGGTTCCATCGTGTCGAAGGACGCGCCCGCCGGCCAATTGACCGTGGCGCGTGCGCGGCAGGCGACGATCGGCGATTGGCAGCGGCCGAAGAAGGGCGCCACCCGCTGACCCGGCGCTGAACTCAGCGCTGCGCCGCCGCCCGCGCGGCGACCGACTCCACCGTGCTGGCCGCCAGGCACAGGTCGTCCCAGGCCCGCGCCTTGTCGGCCAGGTTGCGCAGCAGGTAGGCGGGGTGGTAGGTCACGACCAGCGGCACGCCCTGGTAGTGGTGCACGCGCCCGCGCAGCTTGCCGATGGGTTCATTCGTGCGCAGCAGCGACTGCACCGCGAAGCGGCCCATGGCGACGATGATCCTGGGCTGCACCAGCGCCACCTGGCGCGCCAGGAAGGGCTCGCACTGCGCCAGCTCGGCCGGCTCGGGGTTGCGGTTGTGCGGCGGGCGGCACTTCAGCGTGTTGGCGATGTAGACCTGCTGCTGTGGCGTGCCGGCGCTGCGGCTGAGCTTGAGCGCGGCCAGCATGCGGTCAAGCAACTGGCCGCTGGTGCCCACGAACGGTTCGCCTTGCGCATCTTCCTGCTCGCCCGGCGCTTCGCCCACGATCATCCAGTGCGCTTGCTCGTGGCCCACGCCGAACACGGTTTGCTTGCGGCTTTCGCACAGCTTGCAAGCGCGGCAGTCGGCCACGGCCTGGCGCAGTTCGGGCCAGGCGAGTTGGGCGATGGCTGCGGTGTCGGTGCGCGTGAACGTGATGGGCGCGGGCGCTGGCGCGGGGGGTGATGCCGGTGCAGGCACTGCTGGGCGTTTTGCCGCGGGCGCCGGTACCGGTTGCGCGGGTGCGGCTGGCGAGGTTGCTGGCGCTGTTGTTGCAGCGGGCGCAAGCGGCGCGGACGCGGGTGTGGGGGCCGGCTGCCACACGGGCAGCCCCATTTCCGCCAGCATGGCGATCTGCGCGTCAGTCCAGGGCATGCTGGGCCTCGTGGTCAAGCGCACGCATCATCACCACGGCGTCTTCGCGCGCGCCGTGCCCGGCGGGGTAATAGTTGCGCCGCACATGTTGGGTCGTGAAGCCACAGGCGGCGTACAGCGCCAGCGCGGCGGTGTTGCTGCCACGCACCTCCAGCCACAGCTTGTGCAGCTTGCGGGCACGGCATTCATCGAGCAACTCGCCCAACAAGGTGCGGGCATGGCCGCGGCGTTGCTCGGCCGGCGCCGTGGTCAGGTTGAGCAGATGCATTTCATCCACCCCCGGCATGGCCACCGCGTAGGCCTGTACCGCGCCGTCCGCACTCAGGCGCAGCGGCGCCAGGTGGCCGGCCAGCAGCGAATCGACGAAGTTGCCGCGGCTCCACGGGAACGGGTAGGCCTGCGTTTCGACGGCCAGCACGGCATCAACGTCGGCCAGGGTCATGGCGCGCTGGATCATGCTTTCTGCGCCTTGGCCAAGGCGCGCTCGGCGGTGGTTTGGGCCACCTTGTCGCGCAAGTACAGCGGCAGGGCCAGCGCGGCGTCCACCGCTGCGCCCGCGGCCCAGGCCGCCTGGGCACAACGCAGCAGCGCTGCGGCACGGCCTGTGGGGTTGGCCAGCACGCTGGCGGTACCAAAAACCAGGCTTGAGCCGAACGCGGCCAACGCGCTGCCGGCCACGGCCTGCGGCGGGGCAAGTTGCCACACGGCGTTCAAGGCCGGCAGGCTGAACAAGGCCGGCTTGCGCACCACGCGCCAGGTGCCATCCGCATGGCCGCCGGCATGGGCATAGCGGCCGGCGTACACCTCGCCCATGCGGGCGTCCATCACCACGTCCACATCCAAGGCAGCCGCAGCAGGGCGCACGCTTTCGGCCACGAGCAGCAAGCTGTCGATGGCCAGCACCGGCTTGGCCGCGCCCAGGGCCAGGCCTTGCGCCACCGAGCAGGCGGTGCGCAGCCCGGTGAAAGCACCGGGGCCGCGGCCGAAGGCGATGGCGTCCAGATCGGCCAGTGCCAGGCCGGCTTCGCGCAGCAGGGCCTGGATGCGCGGCAGCAGCTCGGCTGAAGCCTTGGGCCCGCCCTCGCCCTCAAACACCCAGCTGCGTGCGCCGTGACACAGCCCCACGGCCAGCGCCTCGGTGGCGGTGTCGAAGGCCAGCAGCTTCATGCCGGCATCGCCTTCGGCTTGCCCGATGGCGCGTGCAGGCCGAGCACCACGCCCAGCGTGACGCAGGCCAGGCCAAGCACGGCATAGCCTTGCAAGGCCTCGCCCAGCAGCGGCACGGCCAGCAGCGCGGCCAGCGCCGGCACCACGGATGTGAGCAGCGTGGTGCGGGTGGGCCCGAAGGTGACGATGACCTGGGTGAAGGCCAACCCGGCCAGCCACATCGACACCCCGCCTTGGTACACCGCCTGGAAGGCGATTTCAGACCATGGTGCCTGCGCCAGATGGCTTGGGATGACGCCAGCCCAGGCACCCAGGCCGTACAGCGGCACGAAACTGAGCCCGCAGCCAACGGCCAGCACCAGCGTGGCCGGCATGGCGCCCAGGCGCCAGCGCCGGCACAGCACGGTGTACATCGACCAGCACACCGAGGCGGCCATGAACAGCAGGTCGCCCTGCCAGACGTTGCCGCCGGCAAAGGCCAGCAGCAGGCTGGCGCCGCCGACCAGGGCGCCGCCGGCAATGATCAAACCCAGGCCCAGGGCACGCTGCGGGCTGACGCGCTCGTGCAGCCAGAAGAAGGCGATCAACGCCGTCCACAGCGGCAACGAACCCGGCAGCAGCACCGAGGCATGGGCCACGGGCGCGAAGAAGAAGCCGCTGTAAGCCAAGCAGCAATAGCCCACGCCGCCCACGGCGGTGAGGGCGGCGCCGCGGGCCCAGGGCGAGCCGCCGTCTTGGGCGAGTTGGGCGCGCATCGCGGGGCCGAAGCGCGCAAGCAGCAGCAGCCCCACCAGCGCTGAAAACGCGAAGCGCAGGAAGGCGATATCAAAGGGCAGCAGGCTGTGCGCGGCGCTGACGCGGGCGATGAGGATGAAGGACGTCCAGATCGCCACCACCACCAGGGCGCACAGGCCGCCAACGAGGCGCGCTCGCTTGGGCGGGGTAGGCATGGCGGCAGTTTAGCCGTGCGATCATCGCGGCCCATGTTCTCCCTGATACGCGCGCTGCCTGGCGCGCTTTGTATTTTCAGCACGGCGTTGGCACTGGCCCAGCCCCTGCCCGAACCCGTGTTGCAAGCCCTGCGCCGGGCCCAGGTGCCGCCGGAAGCGCTGTCGGTGCTGGTACAGGAAGCCGGCAGCGCGCGCCAGTTGCTGGCCCATCAAAGCGGCTTACCGGTGAACCCGGCGTCGCTGATGAAGCTGCTCACCACGGCGGCCGCGCTCGACCAATTGGGCCCGGCCTGGGCCTGGGCCACGCCGGTGTGGCTGGCCGGCACGGTGCAAGGCGGCGTGCTCGAAGGCTCGGTGCACATCAAGGGCAGCGGCGACCCCAAGCTGGTGCTCGAACGCATCTGGCTGCTGCTGCGCCGCGTGCAGCAGGCCGGTGTGCGTGAAATCCGTGGCGACTTCGTGCTCGACCGCAGTGCCTTTGTCGCCAGCGAAGCGCCGCTGGGCGAATTCGACGGCGAAGTGCTGCGCCCCTATAACGTTCGTCCTGACTCGCTGCTGTTGAACTACAAGGCGGTGATCTACACCTTCGTGCCCGATGCCGCGCGCGGCGTGGCCACGGTGCAAACCGAGCCCACGCTGGCCGGCGCGCCGGTGGACCGCACCGTGCCCTTGAGCACCGGCGAATGCGGCGATTGGCGCGCCGGCCTGCGGGCCAGCTTCAACGACCCGGTGCGGGTGCGTTTCGCCGGCAGCTACGCCGCCACCTGCGGTGAAAAATTCTGGCCCGTGGCCGACGCCAACCCGGCCAGCTACAACGCGCGCCTGATTGAAGCCCTGTGGCGCGAAATGGGCGGCAAGCTCAGCGGCAGCGTGCGCGACGGGCCAGCGCCTTCGGGTCTGAAACCCAGCTTCGAGTTCAACTCGCCGCCCCTGGCCGAAGTGGTGCGCGACATCAACAAATACAGCAACAACGTGATGGCGCAGCAGCTCTTCCTGAGCCTGCCGCTGGCCCTGGGCGTGAACCCGCCGGCCACGCCCGAGGCGGCGCGCGAGTCGCTGCAGGCCTGGTGGCAGCAGCGCCTGGGCGCGGCGGCCGGCAAGGTCACGCTGGACAACGGCTCGGGCCTGTCGCGCGAAACACGCCTGTCAGCCCAGCAGTTAACGCGCCTGCTGCAACTGGCCTGGGCCAGCCCGTGGATGAGCGAGTTGATGAGTTCGCTGCCCGTCAGCGGCACCGACGGCACCTTGCGCCGCCAGCACAACACCAGCGCCCAGGCGCACTTGAAGACCGGCAGCCTGCGCGACGTGGCGGCGCTGGCCGGCTATGTGCTGGGCGACAGCGGGCGGCATGTCACGCTGGTGGCCGTCATCAACCACCCGAATGCCAACGCCGCCCGCCCGGCGCTCGACGCGCTGGTGCAGTGGGCCATGCGCGACGTTGCGCCAAGATGAAAGGCTGCCATGCGTTTGATTGACCTGCTGGGCACGCTGGCGGCCACGCTCACCACGCTGTCGTTCCTGCCTCAAGCCCTGCACACCTTGCGCACGCGCGACGTGAGCGGCATTTCACTGGCCATGTACAGCGCCTTCACCCTGGGTGTGGCGCTGTGGCTGGCCTATGGCGTGATGCTGGGCGAGTGGCCGATCATCATTGCCAACGCCTTCACGCTGGCGCTGGCCAGCATCATCTTGTTCATCAAGTTGCAGGTCGGTCGCGCAGATCAACTCAAACGTTAGACTGCGTCGCCACCGGTCTGCGTCGCCACCGTCCTGCGTCACACCGGCCTGCGGCGTCAAGCCACGACCACGATCGGGAAGCGCCCGCGCAGGCCATCGCTTTCAGCTTGAAACGCCACGCCCAGCGCGGCGCGGTCGGCCGCTGACAAGCTGCGCCAGAGAAAGTCGCGCTCGTTGCTGGGCTCGCCGGCCACGTAGAGCTGCGTGGTCAGCAGTTCGCGCGCGCCCAACTTAACCTTGACGTGGATGTGCGGCGTGCGGCCCGCATAGGGCGCGGGCCGGATGGTGCGAAAGCGGTACTCGCCTTCAGCGTTGACCTGCACGCGGCCAAAGCCCTGGAACGCCGGGTCGGCGCCGCGGTCGCCGGGGTGGTGGTAGTGGCCGGCCTGGTCGCACTGCCAGATCTCGACCACCGCGTCGCGCAGCGGCCGGCCCGTGCGGTCGGTCACCGTGCCTTCGAGCCAGGTGGCCTGGCCGCGGGTGTAGCGAACGCTGCCCTGGGTCAGCAGGTCGGCGTCACTGTCGCCGGCCAGGGTGACAGGGTAGAACGGCCCCTCGGTCTGCGCCGGCGTGGGGCGCAGCACCGCTTGGGAACGCGCATCACGAATGAACCAGGGCGCGCTGATCAGCACGGCGGCGCCGCCCAGCAATTGACGCCGTGGCTTGGAGGGCTGGGGGTGCATGGTCATGGCCTGAAGTTGAACACATGTTGAACACATGTGACCTATGCTTGAAGCAAGCAACCGGAGACCTTGATGCAGTACCGACAACTTGGCCACAGCAACCTGAAGGTCTCGGCCCTGTGCCTGGGCACCATGATGTTCGGCGACCAGACCGACCGCGCCGAGGCCGCGCGCATCGTGGCCGATGCCCATGCGCAGGGCGTGAATTTCATCGACACGGCCGATGTCTACACCACCGGGGTGAGCGAGGAAATCGTCGGCGAGCTAATCAAGCCGCAGCGCCACGATTGGGTGCTGGCCACCAAGCTGGGCAACAAGATGTCAGCGCGGGTGAATGAAGCCCACTATTCGCGCGCGTGGATGCTGCGCGCGCTGGAGGCGAGCCTGCGCCGGCTGCAAACCGACCACATCGACATTTATTACCTGCATCGCGACTATGCGGGCATGAACCTGGAAGAGCCGCTGCGCGCGCTGGGCGACATGGTTCGCAGCGGCAAGATTCGCTATTGGGGCGTTTCAAACTTCCGCGGCTGGCGCATTGCCGAAGTGGTGGCCCTCGCACGCCAACTCGGCGTGCCCGGGCCTGTGGTGTGCCAGCCGTACTACAACTTGCTGAACCGCGGGCCCGAGGTGGAAGTGTTGCCGGCCTGCGAACACTTCGGCCTGGGCGTGGCGCCGTACAGCCCGATTGCGCGCGGCGTGCTCACCGGCAAGTACACGCCCGGCGCCGCACCCGACGCCAGCACGCGCGCCGGCCGCGGCGATGCCCGAATCTTGCAAACCGAGTTCCGCGCCGAATCGCTGGCCATCGCGCAGCGCCTGGCCGGGCATGCTCAGGAACGTGGCGTGTCGCTGGCGCAATTCGCCACCGCGTGGGTGCTGGCCAACCGCATGATCAGCAGCGTCATCGCCGGGCCGCGCACGCTGGCGCAGTGGCAGAGCTACCTGCCGGCGCTGGACGTCAAGCTGAACGCCGAAGACGAAGCGCTGGTGGATGAGCTGGTGGCGAGCGGGCACCCGTCAACGCCGGGTTTCAACGACCCGGCCTACCCGCTGGTTGGGCGCAAGCCCTTGCCGGTGTGATGCGCTTGTTGGCGCCGCACTAAAACGGGTTGCCTCGCGCGCGCGCCGCGGCCAGGTTGCCAATGTAGATTTGCAGCCCCGGGCCGATGCGCGTGGCGTCAGCCCACAGCCAGTTCAAGGCCACGGCGCCGGTCACCATGGTATTGGTGGTGCAGTCGGGCAAGGCGGTGGCGCAGGCGGCCTGGGTGGCGTTGGCCAGCCCGAACACGGCCGGGGCGCGGGCGGCGGCTTGCACCGCTTCGTCAGCCAGCACCAGGCCGACAAAGCGGCCGTCATTCAGGATGTTCACGCGCACGCGGCCGTTGATGACCAGCACCAGGCGGGTGATGAGCGCCGCAGCGTCCGTGCCCTGGGCCAGGGCAAACGGGCTCAGGCCGACGTCGATGGCGGTGGCCACGATGACGCGCGCGCCCAAGTCGACCATGCGGTTGACCTGCAGCGCCGCGCGCTCGCCACGCAGCCGCAGTTCGGCCGTGGCCGCGGCTTCGGTGAGGCTGCCGGCGCTGACTTGTGCGGCCAGTTCCAGCACATCGTTGGCGCCGACCATCACCGTGGCCAGGTCGCCCGCGGCAAAGCCGCCGCCGGCCACTTGGGCATCAACCTGCGTCTTGAGGTCGTCTGCCTTGGCGCCCAGCGTGGCGCGCATCACGCCTTGCGGCGCCGCCACGGCTGCGGGGTTGCACTGCGGGAAGACGAAGCCGTAGACCGTGGCCACGGCTTGCACCCACAGCGCGCCGTTGGCGCAGGCCTGGGCGCCGGCTTCATCGAGCGCGTTGACGCTGTACTTGCGCCCGTCGGGCAGCAGCAGGCTGGCTTCATCGCCAAAGGCCAGCACGCGCTGCGCCTTGAACGGCTCCAGCTGCGAGGTGCCGCCGCCGCAAGCGGCCAGGGTCGTGGCCAGGGCGGCTGCTAACAACGCCGATGACAGGGCCGCCAACGACGCTCGCGCGGCACAGGCCTTCAACCGCTGGTGAGCATTCAGGTTCAAGGTCATCGGGTTGTCGTCAATCAGTGGCTGCGCGCTGCAAGCGGTCGCGCACGCCTTCCCAGGCTGGGCCGGCGGGGGGGTGTTCGATCCAGATCAACTGCGCGCCGTGGGCGTCAAAGTCGCGCAGCACGGCAAACAGTTCCTGGGCCACGGCGCCGGCGTCGTCTGGCATGGGCTTGAGCGCCACACCGGCCGGGGTGCGGCGAACGGTGCGGGAATATACCCCCAGCCTCATGGCCTGCGCATCGGGCCCCAGCACGCCCAGGGCCTGGTTGATCTGCTCGCCGCTCATCAAGCGCACGCGGGCGTGCGGGGCGTAATGCGAGGCCAGCGTGCCCGGTGCGCGCGGTGCGTGGGCGTCGGGCTCTTGCAGGTGCTCGCCCAGCGCGGCTTCGATCTGCCGGCGTGCCAGCGTGCCCGGGCGCAGCAGCACGGCAAGGTCGCGCGAGCAATCGACGATGGCGGATTCAATGCCCAGGCTGCACGCGCCGCCGTCCAGCACCAGCAAGTCAGGCCCGAACTCAGCGGCCACATGAGCTGCCTGCGTCGGGCTGACGCGGCCAAAGCGGTTGGCGCTGGGCGCGGCCACACCGGGTACGCCCAGCGCCTGAGCCGCGTGCAGCAGGGCTTGCGCCACCGGGTGCGCCGGGCAGCGCAGGCCGATGCTGGCCTGGCCGCCGGCTGCGGCCTGTGCCACGCCGGTGGCCCGGCGCACGATCACCGTCACCGGCCCGGGCCAGAACGTGGCGGCCAGGCGCTGCGCCAGCGGGTTGAAGTCGGCGCTGAAGTGCTGGGCGGCCTGCGCATCGGCCACATGCACGATCAAGGGGTGATCGGCCGGGCGGCCTTTGGCGGCAAAGATGCGCGCCACCGCGGCGGCGCTGTCGGCGCGCGCGCCCAGGCCGTAGACGGTTTCAGTGGGGAAGGCCACCAACTCGCCGCGGGCCAGGGCCAGCGCGGCTTGCTGCACGGCCGCGGCCTGGTCGCCATCGAGCACCGGCATGGCGATCAGAAGGGTTCGATGCCCAACAGCGCCGCGGCCTCGCGCGCCACGGCCAGCGCCTGCTCGGGCCGGGCCGCGGTGAAGGTGACGTGCCCCATCTTGCGGCCCGGCCGCGCATTGGTCTTGCCGTACAGATGCAAGTGCGCGCCGGGCAGGGTCAGCACGGCCTGCCAGGGCGGTGTGGCCTGCGCGCCGGGTGGGCCCCACAGGTCACCCAGCAGGTTGAGCATCACGGCGGGCGAATGCTGGCGCGGTGCCACCAGCGGCAGGCCAGCCAGGGTGCGCACCTGCAACTCGAACTGCGAGACATCGCAACTGTTCAGGCTGTGGTGGCCCGAGTTGTGCGGGCGCGGTGCCATTTCGTTGGCCACCAGGCTGCTGTCGGCCAGCACAAAGAATTCCACGCACAGCACGCCCACGTATTCCATCGCCTGGGCCAGGCTGTGGGCCAGCGCAATGGCCTGGGCGGCGGTGGCGGCGGGCACATCGGGCGCAGGCACCTGGGTGACGGCCAGGATGCCGCCGCGGTGCAGGTTCTGCTGCACGGGCAGGTTGACGCACTCGCCATCAAAGCCACGGGCCACGATGACACTGATCTCGAACGTTAGCTCAAGGCGTTTTTCCAGCACGCAGGGCACGCCGCCAAGCTGCGCCAAGGCTGCGGCCAGTTCAGTGCGGCTGGCCACCGCGAGCTGGCCCTTGCCGTCGTAGCCGAGCTGGGCGGTCTTGAGCAGGCCGGGGAAGAGTTCATCGCTCAGCGCGGCCACATCGGCCTCGGTTTGCACCGGGGCGTGGGGCGCGCAGGGCACGCCGCAGCGCACGAACAAGGCCTTTTCGCGCGCCCGGTGCTGGCACACGGCCACGGCCTGCGAGTTGGGGGCCACCACGCGGTGCGCGCCCAATGTGACCAGCGCCGGTGCGGGAACGTTTTCGAATTCGGTGGTGATGGCCGCGCAGCGTTGCATCAGTTGCGCCAGGCCCTGCTCATCCACATACGCGCTGGCCACGTGGTAATGCGCCACTTTGCCGGCCGGGCTGATCGGGTCAGGGTCGAGCACCGCGGTGTAGTAGCCCAGCGACTGCGCGGCCTGCACGAACATGCGGCCGAGCTGGCCGCCGCCCATCACGCCCAGCGTGGCGGGCCGGCCGTCGGCGCCGGTGCTGCCGGGGAGGATGGGTTTCAAGTGAGATCCTTGGTCATGGCAATGGCCGCGGCATGCTGGCGGGCCCGAAACGCTTCAAGCTTGCTCATCAAACCGCTGTCTTGAGCCGACAACAGCGCCACGGCGAACAGCGCCGCATTGGCCGCGCCCGCCGCGCCGATGGCAAAGGTGGCCACCGGCACGCCCTTGGGCATTTGCACGATGGCATACAACGAGTCCAGCCCTTGCAGGTGGCGGCTGGGAATGGGCACGCCCAGCACCGGCACCAGCGTCTTGGCCGCCAACATGCCGGGCAGGTGCGCGGCGCCGCCGGCCCCGGCGATGATGGCGCGCAGGCCCCGTGCGGCGGCGGCTTGCGCATAGGCAAACATTTCATCGGGCATGCGGTGGGCCGACAGCACCTGCGCTTCAAACGGCACGCCGAATTCGGCCAGCAGCCCGGTGGCGTTTTTCATCACCTCCCAGTCGCTGGCAGAGCCCATCACGACGCCCACCACGGGTTCAGTCATGCAACGGCGCTCCCAGCGCATTCAAGGCCTGCGCATAGGTCGCAGCGGTGCGCTGCGCCACCTCGGCCGGCACGGCCGGTGCGGGCGGGCGCTTGTTCCAGGGCACGCCGTTGATGCGCACGCCTTCCAGCCAATCGCGCACGGGTTGCTTGTCCAGGCTGGGCGGGTTGGCGCCCACGGCGTACTGCGCCAGCGGCCAGAAGCGCGATGAATCGGGCGTCAGCACTTCATCCATCAGCGTGAGCGTGCCGTGCTCATCCAGGCCGAATTCAAACTTGGTGTCGGCAATGATGATGCCGCGCGCCAGCGCGTAGGCGGCGGCCTCGCTGTACAGCCGAAGCGCCGCCTCGCGCACCGCATGCGCCAGCGGCGCGCCGATGAGGTCGACTGTCCGCTTGAAGCTGATGTTTTCGTCATGATCACCGACCTGCGCCTTGGTGGCCGGGGTGAAGATGGGCTGCGGCAGCTTTTCGGCGTTGCGCAGGCCCGGTGGCAGCGCCACGCCACAGACCTGCCCATTGCGCTGGTATTCCACCCAGCCCGAACCCGCCAGGTAGCCGCGCACCACGGCCTCAATCGGCAAGGGCTTCAGGCGCTTGACCAACATCGAGCGGCCGCGCACCTGGGTCACTTCATCGGCTGCCACCACGCTTTCAGGTGCTTCGCCGGTGAGGTGGTTGGGCACCACGTGCTGCAACTTCTGGAACCAGAACAAGGCCATGCGCGTGAGCATCTCGCCCTTGCCGGGAATGGGCTGGTCGAGGATCACATCGAAGGCGCTGAGCCGGTCGCTGGCCACCATCAGCAGGCGATCGCTGCCCACGGCATAGTTGTCACGCACCTTGCCGCGGGCGAGCAGGGGCAGGGAGTGCAGGTGGCTTTCCAGCAAGGCGAGCATGTTTGGGTTTGGCGCAAGGAGCGCGTCATTTTGCCCGCTGGTTGAAGCTGGCCGAGCACCAACGAAAAGGGCACCCGAAGGTGCCCTGCGTATGGCGTGCTGAGCCGCGTTCACACCACCATCTGCGCCAGCTCTCCGCGGGCATACGACTGCGCCACCTGCACCAGCGTGCGCGGCTTGATCTTGGCTGCCTGGCCGGTGCAGCCGAATTCCTGATAGCGCTGCTTGCAGATCTTGTAGGCCGCTTCGCGCGCCGGCTTGAGCCATTCGCGGGCGTCGAACTTGTCGGGGTTCTCGGCCAGGAACTTGCGCACC
>JANMYI010000716.1:0-16504 GCA_031381955.1 Burkholderiales bacterium | reverse complement strand
TGCAGCGCGAAGCGGGCAATGCTTCGATCTACCTGGAATCGTCGTTGCAAAACGCCGGGGTGGTGCAGGCCATGGGCATGGGCGAATCGCTCCTGGGGCGCTGGCAGCACATGAGCCACGACCTGGCGCAGTCGCAAAAGTCGGCGGCGCGGCGCTCGGTGGGCATGACTTCTTTCACGCGTTTCACGCGGCAATGGGTGCAGATCGCCCTGCAAGCGCTGGCCGCTTACCTGGTGTTGATTGGTGAAACCACGCCGGGCGTGCTGGTCGCCTCAACCATTCTGTTAGGCCGCGCGCTGGCGCCCGTGGAGCAGGTGGTGGGCAGTTGGAAGGTGCTGGCCGAAGGCCGCCTTGCGTATCAACGTTTGATGGAACTTTTGGCCAAGGCACCCAAGCCGGGTGACCACATGCGCCTGCCGGCGCCGCAAGGCGCCTTGAGCGCGCAGAACCTGATGTACCGCATTCCGAACAGCGACCGTTTTGCGCTGGCCGGTGTGAGCTTGCAGTTGGACAAGGGCGAGTCGCTGGCCATCATCGGGCCCAGCGGCGCGGGCAAGAGCACTCTGGTGCGGCTGCTCACCGGCGTGTGGGCACCTTCTGCCGGCGTGGTGCGGCTCGATGGCGCTGACCTGGCTTCATGGCCGCGTGAAGAAATCGGCCCGCACATCGGCTATGTGCCGCAAGACGTTGAACTGTTTGCCGGCACGGTGGCCGAGAACATCGCCCGCCTCGGGCCGGTCAATCCTGACTGGGTGGTGCAGGCTTCCAAGCTGGCCGGCACGCACGAACTGGTGTTGAACCTGCCCCAGGGTTATGACACGCAGATCGACCCGCATGGCGCCATGCTCTCGCCCGGCCAACGCCAGCGCCTGGCCGTGGCGCGCGCGCTGTACGGCAGCCCCAAGGTGTTGATCCTGGATGAGCCCAATGCCAACCTCGACGGCGCCGGCGAGCAACTGTTGGCGCAGACGCTGAAGCAACTTGCCGGGCGCATCACGGTGGTGGTGGTCACCCACCGCACCACGCTGACCCAACACGTCGACAAGATGCTGGTGCTTGAAAACGGCCGCGCCGCGCACTACGGCCCGGTAGGCGAAGTGGTGCAGGCCCTGCGTGGCGGCCAGGCGCCCGGCGCCACGCCGCGCGTGGTGGCGGGTGGCGCAAAGGGTGCGGCAGCATGAAGCTTCACGCCGCCACACCCGGCAATGCCGTCGCGCGCTCGGGGTTCGACCCGGCCGACAACGTGCCCACGCAGCCGCAAGGTTTTTCAGACACGCTCGGCCCGGCCCTGCAAGGTGAGGCCAAGCAAGACCCGGTGCAAAAGCACCTGGGCGACGCCAAGCGCATCAGCCTGGTCGGCCTGTTGATGATGGTCGCGGGCCTGGCGCCCATCCTGGGCTGGATGGCCTTGGCGCCGCTCAGTTCAGCCGTGGTGGCGCAAGGCTATGTGAAGGTCGATTTGAACCGACGCACCTTGCAGCATGCCGAAGGCGGCATCGTGCGCGCGGTGCTGGTGCGCGATGGTGAAGAGGTGAAGGCCGGCCAGCCTTTGATCGAGCTGGGCGACGTGGCCGTGTCGGCCAACCGCCAGCGGCTGGTGTACCGCATGTGGAGCGAAAAGGCCGGCCTGCTGCGCCTGGGCGCCGAACAGGAGCGGGCCACGGCGTTGGCCTGGCCCAACGAGCTGCAACTCGCCGCCAAAGACGACCCTGACCTGGCTGACCAGATGCGCAAGGAGGTGTCGCTGTTCGCCGCGCGCCGCGATGCGCTGAACAGCCAGGTGGGCTTGATGCAGCAGCAGAAGAACAAGATCACCCAAGAGATGCAAAGCCTGCGCGCGCAGATCGCCCGGGTGGAAGAGTCGCTGCTGGCGCAGGGCAAGGAATACGAAAGCTCGGTAGCGCTGACGAAAGAAGGCTTCGTGGCCGCCAACCGGGTGTCGCAACTCGAAGCGGCGATGGCCGACTACAAGGCCCGCATCGAGGAGCGCCGCGGCGAAATGGTGCGCGCCGAGATTCGCCTGGGTGAGATCGACTTGAAAATTCGCAGCCTGCAAGACGACTACCGCCAGACCGCCAGCGACGGCCTGAAGGTGGCCCGCGTGCGCCTGCAAGAAATCGAACAAGAGCTGGCCAAGGCGGCTGACGCCAGCACGCGCCAGGTGATCACCGCGCCGGTGGGCGGCCTGGTGATGGGCCTGCGCTTCACCAGCACCGGCGGCGTGATCGCGCCGCGCGAGCCGATTGCCGACATCGTTCCCGCCAACCCGCGCCTGCTGGTGGAAGCACGCATCCGCACCGACGACATTGCCCGCGTGCACCAGGGCCAGGCGGCCAGCCTGCGCTTCACGGCGTTCAAGTACCGCACCACCAAACCGGTGCCGGCCAAGGTGACGTATTTGTCGCCCGACCGGCAGGTGGATCAACAGACCGGCGCGCCGTATTACACGGTGCAGGTTGAGGTGACTGACGCCGGGCTCACCGGCTCGATCGACCCGACGCAGAAGCTGCAAGCCGGCATGCCGGCCGACGTGTACATCGAAGGCGGCGAACGCACGCCGCTGCAATATTTGCTGGAGCCGATCACGCAGGTGCTGCTGAAGGCCGGGCGGGAACGTTAAGCGCCGCCTTAAGCGAATCGTTAGCCCTGCCGTGGCCAAAGCGGGTTAACGGTAGCGATCACTTCACCATCACTTCACTGCCAGCAAGCGCAGCAGCAGTTCCACCCGCGCCTGCCAGGGCGTGAGCTGGGCGGCCACCTCGAAGGGCGCGTCACCCAGCACGCCGCCCGCTGCGCAGCGGCTGGTCAACAACACCGCCACCCCCACGGCCAGGGCGTCGTTCAAGGCGGCTTGCAGGGCATGGTGCAGGCTGCCATTGCCCGTGCCGGCCACGGCCAGGCCGCGCACGCCGGCGGCGCACAAGGCAGCAACGGTTCGCGCGTCGAAGCCGGCATGGCTGGCCAGCACCTCCACCCAGGGCCAGGCTGGCGGGTCAGCGCTGATGGCCGTCAACCCCAGCGCCGCGCCCTGCGGCCACGCCCGCAGCTCGCGCACGCCAGCGGGTTCGAACAGCGCCAGCGGCCCCGCATCGCCGGCATTGAACGCGTCGAGCCGGCGGCTGTGCGCCTTGCGCACCTCCAGGCTTGACCACACGTGCCCGGCAAAGGCCACCAGCACACCCTGCGCTCCGGGGTGGCGGGCCAGGGCCACGGCGTGGGCCAGGTTGCGTGGGCCGTCGGCCTGGTGGTGGGTGGCGGGCAACATGGCGCCGGTCAACACCACCGGCTTGCGTGGCGCCAGCACGCGCTGCAGGAAGTAGGCAGTTTCTTCCATCGTGTCGGTGCCGTGGGTCACCACCACGCCGCACACAGCAGGCCGCGCCAGGTGTTCGGCCACGCGGCGCGCGAGTTGTTGCCACAAGGCATGGCTCATGTCGCGGCTGTCCACCTGGGCCAGCTGTTCGGTCTGCAGCGGCCCACCATCCAGGCCGGCCGCCAGTTCGGCCACACCCAGTTGCGCCGACGTGTAACCCAGCGCGTCTTGCGCGCTGGCTGCCGCGCCGGCAATCGTGCCGCCGGTGCCGATGATCACGACTGTGTCGCGGTCATTTTGAATTTGGCTTTGCATTTCGCCTTCACATGGATGAAAATACAGTGGCTGGATGAAACACCAGTTTCCTCAACTCAGGCTACTCAGGCCATCGGCGCACACCATGATCGAAAAGCCCAAGCTCACCGAGCGGCAGCAACAGATTCTCGACCTGGTTCAAAGCACCATGGAACGCACCGGCTCCCCGCCCACGCGGGCCGAGATTGCCACCGAGCTGGGCTTTCGTTCGGCCAACGCGGCTGAAGAACATTTGCAGGCCCTGGCGCGCAAGGGCGTCATCGAGCTGGCCGCGGGCACCTCGCGCGGCATCCGGCTGAACCACCCCGTGTTGCGGGCGCTGAATGAATCGCGTGGCAAGCAATACAGCCTGGGCCTGCCCGGCATGGCCCAGCTCACCTTGCCGCTGGTGGGCCGGGTGGCGGCGGGCAGCCCCATCCTGGCGCAAGAGCACATCGACCGCAGCTTCGTCATGGAAGCCAGCATGTTCCAGCGCAAGCCAGACTACCTGCTCAAGGTGCGCGGCATGAGCATGCGCGATGTCGGCATCATCGACGGCGACTTGCTCGCCGTGCAACGTGCCAGCGAAGCCAAGAACGGCCAGATCGTGGTGGCGCGGCTGGGTGATGACGTCACCGTGAAGCGCTTTCGCAAAACCAGGGCCGGCATCGAGCTCATCCCCGAAAACCCGGAGTTCGAAACCATCCACGTGGCCAACGGCGACGAAAGCTTTGCGCTGGAAGGCCTGGCCGTTGGCCTGATTCGCAACACCATGCTGGTGTAGCGCTTCCGCGCGGTGCAGCGCTGTACGAGCGCGGTGCAGCCACCGTGCAAGCGCCGCGCACAGGCCACGCACACACGCCGCGAACACACGCCAAGCACTCGCCGCGCGGCGCTACTGCGGCACCAGCGTCAGCACCTGCTCGGGCGGCACCGCCGGCCACAGCGGCACGTATTCCGCTTGCGCCCACGGCTTGACCCAACGCTTGTACAGCGGGCTCAGCGCAATGCCGCTTTGGCCGGTGGAATGCATCACGCGCGACTGCGCCGGGTCGGCCAGGTCGTACAGGGCACGCAGGCTGGGGCCGTGCTCGTCAAGGTACAGCTCGTTGGTCACCGGGTCGGCGCGGAAGCTCACGCGCGACACGTTCACCGTGAAGGTGTCGCCGCCCACCGGCGTGCGCGCTTCGAACAACCTGGCCAGCCCGCGCACACGGCTGAACGGCCGGTGCTCGGAACGTGCCTGGTGCGCCTGGCCCCAATGCCATTTGGACACATCGTCGCCAAAGCGAAACTTCAGTTCGGCCAGTGTGCTGCTGAACGCGGCGTCGGCCTGCATGGTGCAGGTCTCGACGATGCGCGTGGTCGTGTTATCGCACCAGTGCGCGTCGTCGCGTTCAAGCGCCCCTTCCAGCGCATCGCGGAAGGTGCGGCTGGCCAAGGTGCGCTCATACAGCTCGGCGCCGATGTTTTCCGCAAACAGGGCCTGGGTGAGGTGGCGCGTCCAGGTCCACAAAATGAGCGGCGCGGCCTTGTCTACTGCCATGCGGCCATCGAAGTTGGCCAGTTGATCTTGCGCGGCCACGGCCAGTTTGTGCGGTGAGCTGGCCTTCTTCAGGTACGGCAGCAGCTTCAGCGCGGCCAAGGAATATTCGTCGGCCTGGATGGCGGCCAGGTCACTCAGCGAGTGCTTGGGCCGGTCTTGCAGCATCTGCTCGATGCGCCGCTGCCGATAGGGCAGCGCCCAGTCACTGCTGAGGTAGTGCGGGTACTCTTTGCCGTGGATGCGCTGGTTGGCGGTGGCGATGTAGCCGCGCTCGGGGTCGAACTCGCGCGGCGTTTCGTGCAGCGGCACCCAGCCGGCCCAGTCATAGCGGGCGTCCCAGCCCGGCGCCGGCACCAAACCATGCAGGTCGTTGTCGGGCTTGCGCACCGGCACCCGGCCCGGCGCCACATAGCCGATGTGGCCTTCGCGGTCGGCCACCACCATGTTCTGCATGGGCGCGATCCAACCCGTGCTGGCGTCGACAAAGGCTTGCACCGAAGTCGCGCGGTTGAAGGCCAGGCCTGTGGCCACGGTGTCGCCATCGGGGTCCAGCGCGGTCCAGCGCATGGCCAGGGCGTACCCCGGGCGGCCCTTGGCACCAAGCACATCGTCGTGGCCGCCGGCATCAGAAATGACCGGGCCGTGGCGCGTTCGCCGCACCGCAATGGTCACATCGGGCTGGCCTTTGACCGCGATTTTCTCGGTGCTCGTTTCGAACGGCGCCCAGCCATCAGGCGTTTGGTACTGTGCCGGGTCGTCGGGCTTGATGCGTTCGATGTACAGGTCTTGCACATCGGGCCCGGTGTTGGTGAAGCCCCAGGCAATGTGCTCGTTTTGCCCCAGCACCACCGTGGGCAGGCCCGGCATGCTGGCGCCGGCCACCTTGAAGCCTGGTGCATGCAAGCGCACGAAGTACCACAGCGCCGGTGCGCTGAGCTTCAAATGCGGGTCGTTGGCCAGCATGGGCTTGCCGGTGGTGGTGTGGCTGCCGGCCAGCACCCAGTTGTTCGAGCCCACGCCTTCCACCCCTGATTCGGGTGCGATGTCTTGCAGCCGGTTCCAAGCGCTCTTGGTGCTGGCGCGCAGGTTCAAGCTTTGGAACAGTTGTGCGTAGTCGGCCGTGGGCGGGTAGCTGTCACCCGGGTAAGGCGGTATGAGTTGATTGACCCGCGCCACCGGCATCTTCAGCGCCAGGCGCAGGCGCTGCAACTCGGTGCCCCAGTTGCCGCCCAGGTCCCACGCCATCATGATGCCCCAGGCCAGGCTGTCGACTTCGCTCCAGTCTTCTGTCTTCAACCCCAACAGCATGAACTCCGGCGGCCGCGCCGACATGTGGCTGCGCACATAGGTGTTGATGCCGCGGGCATAGGCGCTGAGCGCAACGCGCGACTCGCCCTTGGTTTGCTCCCACTGCGCCTGCGCCGCGCGGCGCACACCCAGCGCGCGCAAGAAGCGGTCGGTTTCCAGCGCGCCCAGGCCAAAGCCATCGGCCAGGCGGCCCGAGCCGATGCGCTTGTGTGTTTCAAGCTGCCACAGCCGGTCTTGGGCATGCACCACGCCCAGGCCGAACATCAGGTCGTTCAGGTTGCCGGCATGAATGCTGGGGATGCCATCGGCGTCGCGCTCGATGCGCACCTCGCCTTGGATGCCGGCCATGTTCAAGCGGCCATCTTGTTGCGGCAACACCTGCCGGCTGTAAACCCACAGCCCTGCCGCCAGCGCCACCAACAGCGCCAACAGCGCCCATAGAAAACGAAGAATCCAGCGCATCCAACAGCCTCCAAATTGCCCAGGCGAAGGCTAACGCGCAGGTCTGCGGGGCGCATCGGTACTTGTTCCACGCACCAGCAAGTGCGGGGGCAGGTGCGGCAGAAAACAGCAAGGTGCACAGGCCGCTGTTCCAGGCCTTAGCACGGGGGCTGCGCTCGAACAATGACTCAAGTTCACAGCGCCGTGTCCGATCTCACACCCATGATGCCTTTTCCACTGTTGTCACGCCTGCGCCAGCGCGAGAGCGCTGCGTTGGGCGCGGCCTGCGGCCTGCACTCGCGCACCGAGGTCACCCCGCCGTCACTGCGCCAGGCGCCCAGCAGCCTGCCGCGGCGCCTGTGGTTCTGGCTGCTGGCGCCCGCGCCCTTGCAGGCCGCCCCGCCCCTGAACCGGCTGCCGCCGGTGCGCCAGGCCTTCCTGCACGTGTTGCTCGACCTGCCCTGCGGCCCCAGCCAGAGCCTGGCTCAGCGCATCAGCCACGCCCATTCATTGCGCGAGTTGTGGCACTTGCGCGCCGAGGTCTACCACCTGGTGGCCGTACATCACAGCCAAAGCGAGGCCGAAGGCCGCTTGCAGGCGCTGAACCGCCACTTCCTCACTCGCACCCCACGCGGCAGCCTGACCACGCAGTATTCATGACGCCCAATTCAGCCCAGGCCGCACCGCGGCATTACCTCGACAACGCCGGCCTGCCCGGCGCCGGCCTGCCGCATGACCGGGTGGCTCGCATCGCTGCGCGCCGCGCCTTCGTCGAGCTCAAGATCACGTTCCAGGTGGCCGTTGCCGGCCTGAGCGGCAGACGCGGCCAGTGGTTGCAACAACAGGTGCGACTGGCCGAAGACCCGTTCGATCTGTGGATGCTGCGCGCACTAGTTTTTGCCAGCCTGTGCAACGACGATCAACAGCGCAAGCGCCTGCAGCGGCACATCGAATCGGTGTTCCCCGACAGCGCCATGCCGAGCATCGCCGCATCGGTGTTCTGATTGCGGCGCCGTTGGGCAATGCCCAATGGCGCAGGAACGACTCGCCGGTGAAGCGCAAGGTTTCACCGCGGCGCATCGCAGTGGCGACGGCGCGACGGGCATAGGCGCCGATCAGGGCGGGCTGAACGCCCTGTACACCGTCTGCCGCCCCGCTGGGTGATGGCGATTGGGGGCCGCGACGGCACAGGGCAAAATCCCGCCCCACATGAACATCATCATCCTCGACGACTACCAAGACGCCGTGCGCAAGCTGGCCTGCGCGGCCATGCTGGAGCCGCTCAACGCCAAGGTCTTCACCAACACCGTCAAGGGCATCGGGCAGCTTGCCGTGCGGCTGCGCGACGTGGAAGTGCTGGTGCTGATCCGCGAACGCACCCAGTTCCCGCGCCAGCTGCTTGAAAAGCTGCCGCGGCTGCGGCTCATATCGCAAACCGGCCGCATCGGCTCGCATGTCGATGTCGAGGCCTGCACCCGTCTGGGCATTGCGGTGGCCGAAGGCGTGGGCTCGCCCACGGCGCCGGCCGAGCTGACCTGGGCGCTGATCATGGCCGCCATGCGCCGGCTGCCGCTGTACATCGGCAACCTCAAGCATGGCGCCTGGCAACAGTCAGGCATGAAGGCCGCCGGCATGCCGCCCAACTTCAGCCTGGGGCTGGTGCTCAAGGGGCGCACCTTGGGCATCTGGGGCTATGGGCGCATTGGCCAACTGGTGGCCGGCTACGGCCGCGCCTTTGGCATGAACGTGCTGGTGTGGGGCCGCGAGGATTCGCTGCAACGCGCCCGCGCCGATGGCCTGGCCGTTGCCGAATCACGCGAAGCCTTCTTCGAGACCTGCGACGTGCTCAGCCTGCACCTGCGGCTGAATGACGCCACGCGCGGCATGGTGACGCTCGAAGACCTGGCCCGCATGAAGCCCACGGCCTTGTTCGTGAACACCTCGCGCGCCGAGTTGGTGAGCGAAAACGCCCTGGTCTCGGCGCTGAACAAGGGCCGCCCCGGTCTGGCCGCAGTGGACGTGTTTGAAAGCGAGCCCATCTTGCAAGGCCACCCGCTGCTGCGCCTGGAAAACGCCATCTGCACGCCGCATATCGGCTATGTTGAACAAGACAGCTACGAGATGTATTTCGAGGCGGCGTTCCGAAACGTGGTCAACTTCATTGCCAAGGAGCCCAGCAACATCATCAACCCCGAAGCGTTCAAGGTGATTCGCTGAACACACCTGCCGCGCCGCAGCATCCGCGTGCTGCTTCATGGGCCTTGATGCTGGGCAACTTCGTCATCGCCTGTGGCGTGATGGTGGTGCCGGCGTGCTTGAACGATCTCACCGCGTCGCTGCACGTGCCGGTGGCCGTGGGCGGGCAACTGATCAGCGTGGCCGCGTTGGTGATGATGATCGGCGCGCCGGCCCTGGCGGCGGCCTGCGCCGGCTGGGACCGCCGCCGCCTGCTCGTCTTCGCCCTGGTCTGGTTCGGCCTGGGGCATGCGCTGTCGGCCCTGATGCCCAGCTTCACCAGCCTGCTGCCGGTGCGCGCGGCCACGGTGCTGGGCGCAGCGCTGTACACGCCGCAGGCGGCCGCGGCCATCGGCGTCATGGTGCCGGCGGCGCAGCGTGGCCGCGCCATCAGCTTCGTTTTCCTGGGCTGGTCTTTGGCCTCGGTATTCGGCATGCCGCTGGCCGCCGCGGTGGGCGAAACCTGGGGCTGGCGCTGGGCCTTCGCCGGCGTGGCCCTGCTCAGCCTGGCCGCAGCCGCCTGGCTGTGGCGCTGCATGCCCGACGGCGTGAAACCCGCTGCCCTGTCGCGGGCCAACTGGCGCGAGGTCTTCACCCGCCCGGTGCTGGTGGCCATGGTGGCCGTCACGGCGCTGAGTTCGGCCAGCCAGTTCGTCATCTACAGCTACATGGCGCCCTACTACCGCAGCGTGCTGGGTGCGGGCACGGCCGAGATCAGCGCCCTGTTCCTGTGGTTCGGCGTGTTTGGCGTGCTGGGCCAGGTGCTGGCGTCGCGCCACATCGACCGCATCGGCGCCCACGTGGCCGTGGCCATCGGCCTGGTGTTGATGGTCACCAGCCTGCTGGCCTGGCCGCTGGGTGTGAGCGTGCTCGGCATGGCCGCGGTGCTGGTGCCCTGGGGGCTGGCCTGTTTCGCCACCAACTCGGCGCAGCAAGCCCGCCTGGGCCAGGCCGCACCGGCACTGGCGCCGGCGTTGATGGCCATGAACTCGGCCGCCATGTACCTGGGCCAGGTGATCGGCGCGGCCAGTGGTGGCGCCATGATCAGCGCCGGCGGTTACGGCGGGCTGCACTGGGCCGCGCTGGGCTGGATGCTGGCCGCGTTGGCATGCAGCCTGTGGTTAAGCTGGGTGATGGTGAGGCGCGGGCCGCGCACGCACCATGTTTGACGGCCAGCGCGCGCCGGCCAGCCCGCGCGAAATCTTCACCGTGTTCAACCGCCTGGCCTTGCAAGGCTTTGGCGGCGTGTTGGCCGTGGCGCAGCGCGAACTGGTGGAACGCCAGGGCTGGATGAGCCGCGAGGCGTTCCTGAGCACCCTGGCCACCAGCCAGGTGCTGCCCGGGCCGAACATCGTGAACCTGGCGCTGATCGTGGGCGACCGCCATTTCGGCTGGCGCGGTGCCCTCGCCGCACTGGCCGGTTTGTTCGTGGTGCCGGGCATCCTGGTCATCACGCTCACCGTGCTGTACCGCCACTTCGAGCAGTGGCCCGCGGTGGCCGGTGCGCTGCGCGGCATGGGCGCGGTCGCCTCGGGGCTGATTCTGGCCACCGCCTTCAAACTCGGCAGCGGCTTGCGTGGCAATGTGATGGGCAGGCTGGCTTGCGCGGTGGTGATTCTGACCACCTTAACCTTGGTGGGCCTGCTGCGCTGGCCGCTGCCCTGGGTGGTGCTGGGCGTGGGTGGTGTGGCCTTGTCCTATGCATGGCGGTGTTTGAAGGCATGACGAACTGGCTGATTGGCGACGCCAGCATGGGCTGGCTCATGGGCGACGCCAGCATGGGCTGGCTCATGGGCGGTGGCGCCCTGGGCTGGCCCGAGTTGGCGCAGCTCTTCGCGCACTTTTTCGTGCTGTCGCTCATCTCCGTCGGTGGGGCCATCAACACGGCCTCAGACATGCAGCGTTTCGTGGTGCAGGAACATGGCTGGCTCAGCGCCGCGCAGTTCAACACCAGCGTGGCCATTGCGCAGGCCTCGCCCGGGCCCAACGTGTTGTTCGTGGCGGTGTTGGGCTTCAACCTGGCTGGCTTGGCCGGCCTGGTGGCGGCGATGAGCGGCATCATGTTGCCTTCCACCGTGCTGGCGCTGAAGGCCGGCCGGTTGACCGAGCAGTACCGCGAGTCGCGCGCCATAGGCGCGTTCAACGCCGGTCTTGGGCCGCTGAGCATCGGCCTGTTGCTGTCCACCGGCTGGGTGCTGCTGCAACCCTATCTGGGCCACGGCAGCCAACGCATCGGCGCCTTGGCGCTGGCGGGCGTGGCGGTGCTGGTGATGGTGCGCACCAAGCTCAGCCCCATCTGGCTGATCGGCCTTGGCGCGCTGGTGGGAGCGCTGGGCGGCGTGTAGCGGCCTGGCGCTTTAACGAGGGTTCTCGAAGAACACGTAGTGCGAGTAGTCGCCGATCTCGAAGTACACCCGCTTCTCGCTTGAATCAACCACGCCGTTCAGGTTTTCATCAAGCACGCCGTAGCCGAAGCGGTAGTTGCGCGGCTTGCCGTCGTCGGTGCCCAGCGCGGTAGACAACTTGTCGATCTTCATGAAGCGTTTGACGACCTTGTCGCCGGCATAAACCTCAAGCACACCGTTGGTGCCGGTCCAGTTCTGGATGTCGCGCTTGATCTGGTTCTGACTTTCCTGGGTGCAGCCCGCGAGCGCGAGCAAAAACACGGCGATGAGTGCGACAGTTCGGATCATGATGTTCACGTTGAGGTTGCAGTTAGGGTTGGGGGTGATGCAGATACATTCGCGCCTCGTTGGCGCAAGGTTTCATACAGGCACAGCGCGCTGGCCACCGAGACATTCAGGCTGCTCACCGCGCCCAGCATCGGAATGCGCACCAGCGTGTCGCAGGTCTTGCGCGTGAGCTGGCGCAGGCCCGTGCCTTCCGCACCCAGCACCCAGGCCACCGGGCCGGCCAGGTCGGCCTCGTGCAGACTTTGTGATGCGTCGTCGCTGGTGCCCACGATGCGGATGTCGCGTTCCTTCAATTCGTTCAGCGTGCGCGCCAGGTTGGTGACCATGAAATACGGCACCGTCTCGGCCGCGCCGCTGGCCACCTTGGCCACGGTGGCGTTCACGCCCACGGCGTGGTCCTTGGGCGCGATCACGGCCTGCGCGCCGGCGCCATCGGCCACGCGCAGGCAGGCACCCAAGTTGTGCGGGTCGGTCACGCCGTCGAGCACCAGCAGCAAGGGCGGGCCGCTGGTCTCATCCAGCAGGTCGTCGAGCGAATGGTTCTGTGGCAAGGGCTCCACCCGCGCCACCACGCCCTGGTGGCCGGCGCTGCTGCACAGCTTGAACAAACGTTCGGCGTCACTTTCAACGAGCTTGGCGCCAGCGTCGCGCACGCGCTCCACGAACTGGCGCATGCGGGCGTCGCGGCGGCTGGCGTCAACATGCACCTCCAGCACGCTGGCCGGCGCGATCTTCAGCCGCACGCCCACCGCGTGAAAGCCGTAGAGCAATTTCTTGGTCATGGGCGGATTATCTGTGGGCCCCCACGCTCACTGCGTTCGCTGCCAGCCGGCAAGCATGCTGACTGGCCTTCGCAGGCACAAACCAGTCCGCTGGGACTGGTTTGTGTCCGGGCTCAACCCCCCGAGGGGGTACGCGGACCTTGGGAACGGCCCGGCGGCCCGCGTCGCCGTGGCGTTCAGCGCCACAGCTTGTGCAGCTCGATCAAACCCAGGAAGAGTGGCTGGTGCAGCATGTAGACCGCAAGAGGCCAGCGCCCCAGCAGCGCCAGGCCGCGCAGCGGGCCGGTTGCGGCAGGCATCAACCACGCCGCGCGTTGCGCCAACACCCAGCGGCCCACGCCCGCGCCGATCAACATCACGCCCAGCCACGGCAACACCGGCACATAGTCTTCGGTCACCGGCAGCTTGCTGACCAGGCCGGTCCAGTTCAGCCAGCGGCTGTTGAACACGGCGTGCTGCCACACCCACGGCAACACCAGCGCCACCAGCGCCAGCAGCCACAGCCCGCGCCGCATGGGCCAGGCCAGCCGCACCAGCACCAGCATCAACGCCATGCCGTGCAGCACGCCAAAGCTGATCCAGCTGCGCGGGAACATCCAGGCCGATCCCAGGCTTACCAATACCGCACAGCCCGCCACCTGCGCCCAGCGGCGCCAGAACCGTGGCCAACCCTGGCCTTGCGTCAGCGCTAACGCCTGGCTGAAGCCGGCACAGAAGACGAACAGGCTGACGATGGCGGTGCGCTGCCAGGTCCAGAACGGGTCGGCGTAGAAATTCTGTTTGGGGCTGATCAGGCCGTTCAGGTTGAGGTCGAATGAGAAGTGAAAGACCATCATCCAGACCATGGCCACGCCGCGCAGCGCATCGAGCCGCTCGTGGCGGCTGGGCGCGTGCAGGGCGGCGTTCACGGTGGGTGGCATGCTCTATCCTTGAGCTTTGTCTGCATGCTAGAGGATGAGTCTGTGAGCGACATCAAAACGCACTATGCCAGCGTCTTTCGCCCGGCCTTGTTCGCCGGCCAGGTGCATTGGGTCACCGGTGGGGGCAGTGGCATCGGCCGCTGCGTGGCGCATGAGCTGGCCGCACTGGGCGCCACGGTGGTGATCAGTGGGCGCAAGCAAGAGCGGCTCGACGCCGTGGCCGCCGAGATCGCGCAAGACGGCGGGCGCTGCGACACCGCGGCGTTCGACATCCGCGATGAAGAAGCGGTAAAGGCCGGCGTGGCCGCGGTGCTGGCCCGCCATGGCCGTGTGCACGGGCTGGTGAACAACGCCGGCGGGCAGTTCCCGGCGCCGCTGGAAAAAATCAGCAAGCGCGGCTTTGACGCCGTGGTGGGCAACAACCTCACCGGCGGCTTTCTGATGATGCGCGAGGTGTTCAACCAATCGATGGCTACGCACGGTGGCGCCATCGTCAACATGACGGCCGACTATCGCAACGGCATGCCCGGCATGGCGCATTCAGGCGCGGCGCGCGCCGGCATGGCCAACCTCACTCAAACCGCGGCGCACGAATGGGCCCGCGCCAACGTGCGCGTGAACGCCGTGGCGCCGGGCTGGATTGCTTCAAGCGGCATGGACACCTATGACGGCGCCATGCGCGCCAGCATCGCGCACCTGAAGAACCATGTGCCGCTGCGCCGCCTGGGGCTGGAGGCCGAGGTCAGCGCGGTGATCGTCTTTTTGCTCTCGCCGGCCGCGGCCTTCGTCACCGGCGTCACCGTGCCCATCGACGGCGGCGTGCCGCTGGGCAACAGCGCGCACCGCAGCGCTGACCATCCGCCCGCGCCGGCGTTCGACGGCTTTCACCGCGCCGTGCTGCCTGATGTGCTGAAGCCCGCGCAGCCATGACGGCCCATGTGGCCAAGACCCGGCGCAGCGCCGCCGAACAAGCCCGCCTGGAAGCGCTGATCGCCGATGTCTTCGAGCAGCAGATCACGTTCAACCAAACCCTGGGCCTGAAGCTGGCGAGCCTGGGCGACAAGGAGGTCACGGCCCGCTTCGAGATGCATGCGGGCCTGACCGGGCACCGCCTGTCCGGCCGGCTGCACGGCGGCGTGACCGCGGCGGTGCTCGACACCACCGGTGGCCTGCTCATCATGTGGGCCTTGGCCGAAAAGTACGCTGACGAAACGCCGGAACAGGTGGTGCACCGCTTCAACCGCGTGGGCACCATCGACCTGCGCACCGACTTTCTGCGCCAGGGCGTGGGCCAGGTGTTCACCGCGCGGGCCGAGTTGCTGCGCCTGGGCGGGCATTTCGGCTCGGTGCAAATGCAACTGCACAACGAAGAAGACGTGCTGTTGGCCACTGGGGCGGGCACCTACGTTTCAGCCTGATGCTGCGCGGCGCAGGCAGTAGCATCGCGGCCGTTTTGCTCAACCCGAAAGCCCCGCAATGCAAGTCGTCTGCCTCGATCTCGAAGGCGTGCTCGTGCCCGAGATCTGGATCGAATTTTCCCAGCGCACCGGCATTGCCGAATTCGCCCGCACCACACGCGACGAGCCCGACTACGACAAGCTGATGCGCTTTCGCCTGGGCCTGCTGCGCCAGCGCGGCCTGAAACTGGTGGACATTCAAAGCGTGGTGGCCGGCATGGCGCCGATGATTGGTGCGCGCGCCTTTCTGGATGAACTGCGCAGCCGCTTCCAGGTGGTGATTCTTTCCGACACGTTCTACGAATTTGCCGACCCGTTGATGGTGCAGCTCGGCAGGCCGACCTTGTTCTGCCACCGCCTGGTGACTGATGCCGATGGTTATGTGAGCGAATACAAGCTGCGCCAGCCCGACCAAAAGCGCGTGGCGGTGAATGCGCTGAAGAGCCTGAACTACAAGGTCATCGCCGCGGGCGATTCGTACAACGACACCGGCATGCTCACTGCCGCTGACGCGGGCTTCTTCATCCACCCGCCCGAGGCCATCACCCAGCAATTCCCGCAGTTCGCGGTGACGCACAGCTATGCCGAGTTGAAGGCGCAGATTGATGCGGCTTCGGTACGCCTGGCGGGTTAGGCCGCCATTCAGCGGCTTCTGTCCAGTGCTTCAGGGCCAGCCATGGCCATGCGTCATTTCGGATTGGGCGGGTTTGGATTGGGGTTGGCTGCGGCGCGCTGTTGCTGGAACGGCAAACCCGCCTGCCGCCACGCTTCCATGCCGCCGCGGTACCAGCGCACATTCTTGTAGCCCATGTTGATGGCACGCAGGGCCGCGTTGTAAGACATCCAGCACTGCACGCCTTCGCAGTACGTCACCAAGGTGCGTGACTTGTCACCGCCGGTGATCTGCTGCAGGTATTGGCCGAATTCCTGCTGCGTGGTGTCGTCAAAGCTGCCGCCCAGCGACGCAGGCCCTGCCAGCTTCGCGTCAGGCAAGGTGGGCGAGGGGCCATACACATGCAGCAGCAACGCGCCGGACTGCTTGTTCTGCACCAGTTGCGCCAACGCTTGGGTGGTGATGACCTGGCCGCCAGGTATCTGCGTGGGTGTGGGGCCATGCAACTGATTGCTCGGCTTCAGTTCGCGCTGCGGTGCGACGCCGAAATCACGCCCCTCTTCGCTTGCTGCACGCGGCGCGTTGCGGTCGGGCGTCGGCGCGGGCGCATTGCCGTACTTTGAGCCGCCGTCGGGCGGCGGCGTGGGCTGGCGCGCAGCGCTAGCCGGCAAGGGCTTGTTGCCACCGAAATCGTTCTGGGCCAGCGAGACAGACGTATGCATGCCGGCCACGGCCAGCAACATGATCGACACGGCGGCGGTGCGAGTGTGGGCTGTCATGGGATGCGATTCAGTTGTACGCCGTTGGCCGGCGCAAAGTTGGGGTCGTTGGTCGACACGTAGCGCCCGTCGCCCACGCGCCAGACGTGGTTGCTGTGGATCGTGGCGCGCAAACTCGCCGTC
>JANMYI010000711.1:0-1896 GCA_031381955.1 Burkholderiales bacterium | reverse complement strand
GCCTGGTGGCGTTATGGGCGCTTACCCGCACCTTGCTGGCGTTCACTTGAGGTTTACCTGAGGTGGCCGTGCAGCACGTCGTCATCATCGGTGCCGGGGTGATGGGTTGCGCCACGGCCTGCTTCCTGGCGCGCGACCACGGCGTTCACGTCACGGTGATCGAACGCGAGCCCGGAGGCGCGCGTGCGTCCAGTGCCTTGTCTGCCAGTTCGATTCGGCAGCAGTTTTCGCTGCCGATCAACATCGCGCTGTCGCAGTGGAGCCTGGCCTTCATGCAGCGCGTGCAGTCTGAGCTGGCCGTGCCCGGCCATGCTCCCGCACTGGGCCTGGTGTTGCCGGGCTACCTGTTCCTGGCCAGCGCCGCGGGTGCGGCCACGTTGCAAGCCCACCATGTGGTGCAAAGCGCGGCCGGCGTGCAGGTGGCGCTGCTCGACCCGGCTGCGCTGCAACAGCGCTTTGCCTGGCTCAACACCGCAGGCCTGGCCCTGGCCAGCCTGGGCCTGCACGGCGAAGGTTGGTTCGACGGCCCGGCGTTGTGGCAAGCCTTCAAGCGCAAGGCACGGGCCTGCGGGGCGCGATTCATTCGAGGCGAGGCCATCGGTTTCGACCACCTTGGCCAGCGCGTCAGCGCCGTGCACACCCGCAGCGGTGATTGCGTGGCGGCCGACGCCGTGGTGCTGTGCGGCGGCGCCTGGACGGCCACGCTGGCGCACCCGCTTGGCGTGGCCTTGCCGGTGAGCGCGCGCAAGCGCGACGTGTTCGTGCTGGATTCGCCCGCAACCTTGCCGCACTGCCCCCTGGTGGTTGACACCTCAGGCGTGTGGTTCCGCCCCGAGGGCCGTGGTTTCATCACCGGCGCGCCGCCACGCGATGGCGACCCGGTCGAGCCGGCGCTGCAAGACATCGACCACGGCCTGTTCAATGACGTGATTTGGCCTGCCCTGGCGCACCGCGTGCCCGCCTTTGAAGCGCTGCGCGTGCGCTCGGCCTGGGCCGGCTATTACGAGATGAATGACTTCGATCACAACGGCCTGGCCGGCGCCCTGCCCGGCTGGGCCAACGCCTACACGGCCTGCGGCTTCTCGGGCCACGGCATGCAGCAGGCCCCGGCCGTGGGCAGCGCGCTGGCCGCGTTGGTGGCCGCCGGCGCGAGCACGGCGCCGGCGCTGGGGCCCTTGTCGCCGCAACGCCTGGCGGGTGGGCCACCGGCGTTTGAACACAACATCATCTGAAGGCCTGACACGGCCTTATGCTCGCGGCCCCGCTTGCAAACCTACTTGCAACCCACGCGCCGCGCCGCCATGAAACGCCGACACCTCCTTCAATGTGCGCCTGCCATGCTTGGCGCTGCCTGGCCCCGCGCCCAGGCGCAGGCCGCCTTCCCCTCGCGCACCCTGCGCTACATCGTGCCCGTGGCCGCTGGCGGCGGCAGCGACCTGGTGGGCCGCACCGTCACCGAGCGCTGGGCCAAGGTGCTGGGGCAGACCATCGTGGTGGAGAACATCGGCGGTGGTGGCGGCGCCATCGCCGCGCAAGCCACGGCGCGCGCCGCGCCCGACGGCTACACCCTGATGCAGGGCTACGTCGCCACGCACGGCACCAGCCCGGCCACGCGCAGCAACCTGCCGTATGACGCGATCAAAGACTTCACCCCAGTGGGCATGATCGGCACCACGCCCAATGTGCTGGTGGTGCATGCCGGCGTGCCGGCGCAAGACCTCAAGGCGTTCATCGAGCTGCTGCGCCGCCAGCCCGGTGGCCTGAGCTACGGCTCGGCCGGCCAGGGTTCGCTCACGCACCTGACGATGGAGCTGTTCAAGCTGGCCACCAACACCTTCGCCGTGCACCTGCCCTACCGCGGCATCGCGCCGGCGTTCACTGATTTGCTGGGCGGCC
>JANMYI010000706.1:0-12023 GCA_031381955.1 Burkholderiales bacterium | reverse complement strand
CTGCCGCCGGGCCAGTTGCGCGAACTCGTCGGCGTGGCCGCGCACCCACTGAACCAGCCGCGGCTCGATGCCGCGGGGCGGCGCGTGGTCAGCGGCTGGAGCATCTTGCAGCCGCGCGTGGCCACGCCACTGCCGGCGCCGAGTGAAGTGACGCTGTACCACAGCCTGTTTGCCGGGCAGTGCGGCATCGACCCCTACAGCGCCGCCAGCTCGGAGGTCTACCAAGACTTGTTCGAGCAAGGCAGCTTCACCGGCAAGGGCTTGCTCAATGTGCAGGCCATCAACGCCGGTTTGGTCGGCCGCCTGCCCGACGAGCAGGTGCTCAGCCACGACTTGCTCGAAGGCGCGTTGGTGCGCTGCGCCACGGTGACGGATGTGACCTTGCTCGAAGACGCACCGTTCCACGCCGACGTGGCGGCGTCGCGCGTACACCGCTGGACACGCGGCGACTGGCAGTTGCTGCCGTTCCTGTTCAACTTCAAGCGCTACCGGCTGGGCGGCATCAACCGCTGGAAGATGTTCGACAACCTGCGCCGTTCGCTGGTGGCACCGGCCTGCCTGGCGCTGCTGCTGCTGGCCCTGGCCGGCTACGTGCTGTCGCCCTGGGCGGCCCTTGGCCTGGTGGCCGCGGCGTTCATGGCCGGGCCGGTGCTGGGCGCCGTGGCCGGCCTGGCACCCAGCCGCGACGATGTCGCCAAACGCCATTTCTACGCCCAGGCGGGGCTCGACCTGGCTCGCGCCGTGGGCGGTGGCCTGTGGCAACTCGGCCAGTTGCTGGCGCTGTCCTGGGCGGCGCTCGACGCCGTGGGCCGCGCCTTGTACCGCCTGCTGGTGAGCCGGCGCCAGTTGCTCGAATGGCAAACCGCCGCAGCCGCGCAGGCGCGGGCGGCCAGCACCTGGCGCGCCTTGCTGCGCCAGCACCGCCATGTGCCGCTGGCTGCGCTGGCGCTGGGCGCCCTGCTGTGGTGGGCCGCCACCCCGTGGCCGCTGTTGGCCACGCTGTTGTGCCTGGCCTGGGCCAGTGCGCCGCTGTCCACCTGGTGGGTGAGCCGAGCGCGGGCGGCGCCGGTGGCCAGTGATGACAAGCTGAGCCCGGAGCAACAGGCCTACCTGCACGCGGTGGCGCGCGACACCTGGCGCTTCTTCGAGCGTTGCATCGGGCCCGATGACCGCCACCTGCCGCCCGACAACTTTCAGCTCTCGCCCAGCGAAATGCTGGCCCGGCGCACCTCGCCCACCAACATCGGCCTGTACCTGCTCAGTGTGGTGTGCGCGCGCCAGTTCGGCTGGATCGGCAGCAGCGAGTTGGTCACCCGTTTGCAAGCCACGCTGGCCAGCCTGGCCAGCTTGCAGCGCCACCGCGGCCACTTCCTGAACTGGTACGACACGCAAAGCGGCGCGCCGTTGCTGCCGATGTATGTCTCCACCGTGGACAGCGGCAACCTGTGCGGCCACCTGCTGGCGGTGGCCCAGGCCTGCCTCGAACTGTCGCAAGTGCCGTTCGACGACCGCGCAGCGCAGCGCGCTCTGAGCGCCAGCCGGCAGCGCTTGAAGCCGCTGTTGGCGCGCCGGCGCAAGCTGGTGGGTGCGGCGCGCGCCGAGCTGCGCTGGTGCCTGGCCGACCACCGCGCCATGCGCCGCTCAGCCTTGCGCGACACCCTGGCCCACAACGGCGCCGACAGCGCCGCGGCCAACGGGGTGACCAAACTGAGCGCCAGCTTGCAGGCCTTGGCCCAGGCCTGCGAGCAACTGGCCTGGCAGGCCGACTTCGGCTTCCTGTTTCACCGCAAGCGCAACCTGTTCCACATTGGCTACCGCGTCACCGAGCAGCAGCTCGACGCCGGGTTCTATGACTTGCTGGCGTCGGAGTCGCGCCTGACCAGCCTGTTGGCGGTGGCCAAGGGCGAGGTGCCGGTGCGCCACTGGGCCACGCTGGGGCGGCCGTTCTTTGCCGTGGGCACCTGCGCCGGCCTGCGTTCCTGGTCGGGCTCGATGTTCGAGTACCTCATGCCCACGCTGGTGCTGGCCGAGCCGCAAGGCAGCGTGCTGCAAGACGCCTGCCAGGCGGCGCTGGCCGAGCAGCGGCAATTCGGCGCGGCGCACGGCCTGCCATGGGGGCTGTCGGAGTCGGCCCATGCCGGGCGTGACCACACCCTGGCCTACCAGTACGCGCCGCAAGGAGTGCCACGCCTGGCGCTGCGCCGCACGCCGGCTGAGGAGTTGGTGATCGCGCCCTACGCCACGGCGCTGGCGGCGCAGATCGCGCCGCGCCTGGCGTGCCTGAACTTCCAGGCGCTGCAAGGCCTTGGTGCGCGCGGCCGCTATGGCTTCATCGAAGCGCTCGACTATTCGCCCGCGCACCAGGCCGGGGGCGATGTGGTGACGCCGGTCAACACCTTCATGGCGCACCACCAGGGCATGAGCATCGTGGCCCTGGCCAATGTGCTGCTGGGCGGCGTGGCGCAGCGCTGGGGCATGGCCAGCGCGCACATCGAAGCCGTGGCCTCACTGCTGCACGAGCGCACGCCGCGTGAGGTGTCGTTGCTGTACGCGCCGCCCAGCGGCCCGTCCAACCAGGCCTTGCAGCGCCGTGCGCCGGGCCTGCTGCGCGAAGTGGTGCCCGGCGTGTCCGCCGTGGGCCCGACGCATGTGCTGAGCAACGGGCGCTACCACGTGGTGCTGCGCGCCAACGGCGCCGGCCACAGCCGCCTGGGCGCCACGGGTGTCACACGCTGGCGCGACGACGCGCTGCGCGACGCCCACGGCAGCTTCGTCTACCTGCGCTGGGACCAGCACCCGCAAGCGGCGTCCGTCACCCAGCACCCGGCGCCGGACCCGGCGGCGCACTACCACGCCACCTACCACGCCGAGCGCGTGACGTTCAGCGCCACCTGGCCCGAGGTGCAGGCCCACATGACGGTGTGGGTGAGCCCGGAAGACGACATCGAGTTCCGCCAGATCGAGCTGCACAACCAGGGTCAGCGCACGCTGGACATCGAACTGCTGTCGGCGTTCGAGGTCACGCTGGCCCACGCCAACGCCGACGAGGCCCACCCGGCGTTCAGCAACCTGTTCGTGCAGGCGCACTGGCAAGCCGAGGAGCAGGCCCTGGTGTTCGAACGCCGCGCCCGGCTGGAAACCGAGACCGGCCTGCTGTGCGCCCACTTCATTGCCGAGAGCGACGAGCAGATGCTGGGCGTGCGCGCGCAGGCCGACCGCGCGCAGTGGCTGGGCCGCCATGGCCGGCCCGGCGTGCCCGGCGTGCCGGCCGCGCGCTTCGACGATTCACCCGACCTGCGGCAAGACAGTGCGCTGAACACCGGGCTGGACCCGGTGTGCGCTCTGGCCGTGCGCCTGCGCATCCCGCCCCAGGGCCAGGCGCGGCTGACCCTGGCCACCACCGCCAGCGCCAACGCCGGCACGCTGCAAGCGGTGGTCGATAAGTACCGCCAGGCCAGCCATGTGCAGCGCGCCTCGCTGATGTCGGCCACCTTGAGCGGCATCCGGCTGCGCGCCATGCGCGTCAGCCCTGAAACCTTCGCCACCGCGCAGATGCTCACCACCGCCTTGGTGCACACGCTTGCGCGCTTGCAGGCCGATGCCGCCGCCGCCGACGGCGACACCTGCGACCGCCGCGCCTTGTGGCGGCTGGGCATATCGGGCGACCGCCCCATCGTGCTGGTGAGCATCGACGCGCGCGAAGGTCTGGGCCTGGTGCGCTCGCTGGCCAAGGCCTTGCAGCTTTGGGCCTGGGGCGGCATCGAGTGCGACCTGGTGGTCATCGACCATGAAGCGGCGTCCTACCAGATGGAACTGCAACGCGAGCTGGCCGCATTGCGCGATCGCCACGCGGCCGAGTCCGCGGTGGCGCCGGGGCAGGCCTGCACGGCGTTGCATGTGGTGCTGGCCGCTGCGCTGGCACCGCCCGAACATGCCGCCTTGCTGGCCCTGGCGCGCTTGCGCCTGCATGCCGACGGCCGGCCGCTGGCGCGCCATGTGGATGAATGGCTGCAACGCCATGAGCTGGCGCTGCAAACGCGGCTGGACACGGCCACCGTGTTGCTGGGCACGGGCACCGGCACCGGCCAGCCGCTGGGCCCCGGAGTTGGGCTTGGGGTTGGCGCCGGCGGCACGCTGCCCAGCGGCGAGTTCGACGCGGCGTCGGGCGAGTTCCGCTTCAGCGCCAGCACGCACGCGGGCACGCCGCGGCCGTGGGTCAACGTGCTGTCCAACCCGCACTTCGGCGCCCAGTTGTCCGAGGCCGGCGCCGGGTTCACCTGGGCGCGCAACAGCCGGCTGAACCAGCTCACCGCCTGGTCCAACGACGCCGTGGCCGACCCGCCCTCGGAATGGTTTGTGCTGCAAGACCGGCGCAGCCTGCAAGCCTGGAGCCTGGCGCCATCGGCCTGGGGCGACAGCGATGCGCAGTACCAGGTCGCGCACGGCCAGGGCGTCAGCCGCATCAGCCACCGCCGCGGCGCGCTGGAAGTGAGCGTCACCTGGTGCGTCGATGCGAACACCAGCGTGAAGCAGATCGCAGTGCGGCTGCACAACCATTCCGGGCGCAGCATGAACCTGCGCTTGATCGGCATGGTCGAATGGATGATGGGCGCCAACCGCAGCGACCGCGCCAGCACGCGCACCGCGTTGTACCGCCAGCGCCTGCCCGACCAACCCGCCAGAACCGCTGGCGACGTACCGCGCCCGCGCAAGCTCAGCGCGCTGCTGTGCTCCCAGCGCGACGCCGCGGGCGGCTTCGGCGGCGGCACTGCGTTCCTGGCCCTGGCCGGCGCGGTCGATGACGGCGAAGACTGGACCTGCGATCGCCGCGAGTTCTTCGACGCCCGCGGCAGCCTGGTCGTGCCCGACCACCTGGGCCAACGCGCGGGCCTGGGCCTGGACCCGTGCGCCGCCCTGTCGCTGCCCGTCACCCTGCCCGGTGGCCAGAGCCTGCAGCAGGTGTTCCTGCTCGGTTGGGGCGAGAGCGCCGACGCCGCGCGAGCGCTCGCCACCCTGGCCGCGCACGAAGCGCCGGGCGAGCGCATGCAGGCGGTGCGCGCGGGCTGGGACGCGCTGCTGGGTGCGGCCACCGTGGCCACGCCCGACCCGTTGTTCGATGCGCTGGTGAACCGCTGGCTGCTGTACCAGACGGTGGCCTGCCGGCTGTGGGCCAAGGCCGGCTTCTACCAAGCCGGTGGCGCCATCGGTTACCGCGACCAGTTGCAAGATGCGCTGGCCCTGGCCTGGGCCGCGCCGCACATGCTGCGCGCGCAGATCGTGCTGTGTGCGTCGCGCCAATTCCCGCAGGGCGACGTGCAGCACTGGTGGCATGCCAGCACCGGGGCCGGCGTGCGCACCCATTTCAGCGACGACTTGCTCTGGCTGCCGCATGCCTGCCTGCACTACCTGCGCTGCACGGCCGACGCGGCGCTGCTCGATGAAGACGTGGCCTACATCGAAGGCGGCACCATTCCCGAAGGCGCTGAGGACCTGTACGAGGTGCCGCAAGTCAGCGCGCACACGGCCAGCGTGTTCGAGCATGCGGCGCGCAGCATCGACCGCAGCCTGAAGGTCGGTGTGCATGGCCTGCCGCTGATGGGCACGGGCGACTGGAACGACGGCATGAACCGCGTCGGCCACCAAGGGCGCGGCGAATCCGTCTGGTTGGGCTGGTTCTTGTGCCAGGTGGTGGCCGGCTTTGCGCCGCTGGCGCGCGCACGCGGCGAACGCGAAAGGGCGCAGCGCTGGGAAAGCGCCGCGCAGGGCTGGAAGGCGGCGCTGCAGGGCCCGGCGTGGGACGGCCAGTGGTTCAAGCGCGCCTTCTTCGACGATGGCCAGCCCTTGGGTTCGCACAGCAATGCCGAAGCCCGCATCGACCTGATTGCGCAGGCCTGGAGCGTGCTGTCCGGCGCTGCCTCGCCGGCGCTGCAGCGCATGGCGTTGGCGGCGGTGTCTGAGCACCTGGTGGACGCAGATGCCGGCCTGATGCGCCTGCTCGACCCGCCCTTGCAGCACGCGCAGCCCAGCGCCGGCTACATCCAGGCCTATCCGCCCGGGGTGCGTGAGAACGGCGGCCAATATGCGCACGCCGGCGTTTGGGCCTTGATGGCGCAAGCGCAGTACGCGGTGTCCCTGCCAGCGGGCGACCCGCAGCGCGACGCGGCGGACGACTTGGCCTGGCGGACCTTCACCTACCTCAGCCCGGCCCACCGCGCCAGCCACCCGCAGCGCGCGGCGGCGTATGGCATCGAGCCGTATGTCATGGCCGGCGACATTTACAGCCAGCCGCCCTATGTGGGCCGAGGCGGCTGGAGCTGGTACACCGGCGCGGCGGCCTGGCTGCACCGCGCCGCCATCGAGTCGCTGTTCGGTCTGCAACTGCATGCGCACGGGCTGCGTTTCACGCCTTGTCTGCCCACGCACTGGCCCCGCGCCGAGCTCAGCCTGCGCCGCGGCGAAACCACACTGCGCTTCATCTTCTACCGCGCCGACCCCCCAACTGCCTTGCTGGCCACCGCGGCGCAGCAGGCTCAGTTGCTGCTGCCGGGCCAGACCCTGCTGTTGGGCAAGCTGGGCGCGAACACCACGTATGTGGTGCCGCTGCTGCACCAGAACCAGACGCACAAGCTGGCCGAAGGCGCCACCGGTTGAAGGCGGCCATGTCCTACAAGGGCGCGCGCAGCCTGCCTATGGCCGCTGTGCCCGGGTGTTTTTACAGTTCATGAGCGGTCTGGGGCATGCAGCCACGGGCCAAGCCCACCCCAACAGGAAAGCGCCATGGCCTCCAGGAACGAACCCGGTAATGTGAAGACCATCACCCCGGCTGAGCCGCGGTTGGTGCTCAACGAGGAATTGATCAGCGCCGCACGCACTCGCGCTGAAAAAACCTCGAACGTGCCGCAGACCGGGCCGTGGCGCCAGGATCTCATCAAGTTGCTCAACGATTCGTTAGCCACCGAGTTGGTGTGCGTGCTGCGCTACAAGCGCCACCACTTCACCGCCGTGGGCCTGGCCAGCGCGAAGATCGCCGAGGAATTCATGGTGCACGCCAATGAAGAGGCAGCGCATGCCGACCGGCTGGCCCAGCGCATCGTGCAGCTCGGTGGCGAGCCGAATTTCGCGCCCGACTCGCTCACCGGCCGCAGCCATGCCGAGTACGACGAATCATCTGACTTGAAGGCCATGATCAAAGCCAACCTGGTCGCCGAGTGCGTGGCCATCGAAAGTTACAGCCAATTGATCGCGCTCATTGGCAACCAAGACAGTACCACCCGGCGCTTGCTCGAAGATATTTTGAGCGACGAGCAAGGTCACGCCGAGGAACTGCAGGATTGGCTCAGCGACTGAGCGCACATCACTTTTCAACCCCCGCACCACCCCGCCAAAAAAGGAGTACCACATGAACCTCAGACATCTCTGTACCGTGGCCGCCGCCGTCACTGCGTTTGGGCTGATCACAATTTCGGGCTGTGCCGTCACGCGCGGCCAGGAATCTGTGGGCGCCTACGTTGACGACACCGCCATCACCACCGCGGTGAAAGCCCGCATGATCGACAACCCCGATGTCGACGCCATCAGCATCAAGGTCGAAACGCTGAACGGCACGGTCATGCTGTCGGGCTTTGCCAAGAACGCCATGGAACGCACCGCGGCCGAGAACGTCACGCGCAAGGTCAATGGCGTGAAGTCGGTGCGCAACGAGATCGTTGTTCGGCCCTGATCCAACGCCAACCTTCATCACAGCGAAAGGATGCACATGAACTGGGATCAAATTCAAGGCAACTGGAAGCAAGTCACCGGCAAGGCCAAGGAGCAATGGGGCAAGCTGACGGATGACGACATGGATGTCGTGGCCGGCCGCCGCGACCAGCTCGCCGGCAAGATCCAGGAACGCTACGGCGTGGCCCTGGACGAAGCTGAAAAGCAGATCGCGCAGTGGCAACGCAGCGCCAGCGATGAATGGTTCAGCAAGGACAAGCCAGGCACGGCACCGCGCCTCTGAGCTGTTGAACCGCACGCGCCCCGGCGCCCGCACGGGCGCCGGGGCGCTTTATGTTGCCTGCTCGCTTGGCGCGGCATTGCATTCGGCCGCGCCGGCGCCACTTGGTGCCAAGCCAGCCTTGGGGCGCTTCACGAGCCTGTGCTGCAACCAACCGGCCGCGAACTTCGTCGCGCCGCGGGTGCTGCCGGACAAGGCTGTTCTTCGCGGGCTGCTCCCGATACTGGGTTTACGGCAGCCGCTCACAATGGCCGCCTTGCCAGCCGAGAACCCGAACCATGACGCCTCGCCCCGACTCCACTTCTCACCGGTCACGCCTTGGCCGCGCGGCCGCGATGCTGGCCGCCACGGCCGCTCTGGCCAGTTGCGCCAGCCTCACCGACGGCGGCTTGGCCAAAGATAGCGCGGCGGCCAAACCCCCCGCCAATGGCGCGGCCTCGCCGCCAGTGGCCGCGTTGTGGCCGCCCGGTGCGGCCTCGGCGCCCGCCCGCGCACCGGCCGCCGGCCTGCCGCCGGCCCGCCCGGCTTCAGGCGCCGCAGCAGCCAGCGCGCCCACCCCACCGGCGCCGCCCGCACCCGGCACGCCGCCGCCTTTTGCCACGATCATCAAAGACGCCAAGCGCAGCGACGGCCTGTTGCCCGTTTGGCGCAAAGACGACAAGTTCTGGCTCGAAATACCCGCCGCGCTGCTCGACCAGCCGCTGCTGTTCAGCGCCAACATCTCGCACGCCGTGGGCGAGCGCCGCCTACACGGCAGCACCATGGGGCCGGCCTGGCTGGTGAGCTTTGTAAAGGTGGGGCAAAGCCAGATCCAGCTGCAAGCGCTGAACACCGAATTCGTGGCCAGCGGCAAGCCGCAACAGCACACCCTGGCGCAGAACTTCTCGCGCAGCCTGCTCAATTCGATGGCCATTGCCAGCGCCCCGCACCCCGAGAGCAAGGCGCTGCTGGTCGACGCCAGCTTCCTTCTCAGCGACATCCCTTCCTACGGCCGCGCGCTCGAAGCCGCCTACCGGCTGCCCTATGCGCTGGACCGTGGCAACTCGAACATTCGCAGCACGAATACCAGCGCCGAGCAGACGAGCATTGCCACGAACATGCATTTCTTCATGCCGCGCCTGCCACTGCCGCCGCTGATGCCCATGCCGATGCCGATGCCCACCGCCCCCAGCACGCTGCCCGACGCGCGCAGCATGCTTATCGGCTACGTCTACAACTTCGTCAAGCTGCCCGCCACACCGATGAAGCCGCGCGAGGCCGACGGCCGCATCGGCCACTTCTACGACACGGTGACCGACTTCACTGCCGACCTGAAGCTGCGCCAGCGCGTGAATTACATCAACCGTTGGCGGCTGGAAAGGAAAGACGCGGCCGCGGCGCTTTCCGAGCCGGTCAAGCCCATCACCTTCTGGATCGACAAGAACGTGCCGCTCGAATACCGCGCCAGTGTGAAGGCCGGCGTGCTCGAGTGGAACAAGGCGTTCGAGAAGATCGGCTTCAAAGACGCCATCGTGGTGCAGCAGCAGGCCGACGACGCCGAGTTCGACACGCTCGACGGCACGCATGCCTCGATCCGCTGGTACTTCGGCCTGGACTCCGGCAGCGCCACCGGCCCCTCGCATTCCGACCCGCGCACCGGCGAAATCCTGGATGCCGACATTCGCATCGGTGACGATTGGGCGCGCTACGCCCGTGGCCTGGCCGTGGAGCAGACCCAGCCCTCGGCGGCGAGCTTCATCCCGGATGCGCCCTTTGCCACCTTGAGCGAACGCAACCTCGACCGCCTGACGGCACCATGGCGCAATGGCCGCGGCGCCGAGCGCCACGCCTTTTGCAGTTATGGCGAGGCCATAGCCGGCGAATTTGCCTTCGCCATGGAAGCGCTGGCCGCTACCGACGCGCTGGCACCGGACAGCCCGCAGGCCGAGGCGCTGGTGCAGGCCGTGATCAAAGACGTGGTCACGCACGAGGTGGGCCACACCCTGGGCCTGAAGCACAACTTCAAGGGCAGCACCGTGTTCACGCAAGACCAGTTGGCTGACCCGGCCTTCACTGAAAGCAACGGCGTGGGCAGCTCGGTGATGGACTACGCGGCCTACAACCTGCCGCTGCCTGGCGAGGCGCGTTCGCGGCTGCTTGGCGGGGGCATCGGCGTTTATGACCACTGGGCGATTGAGTATGCCTACCGGCCGCTGGACGCGAAGACGGAGACTGAAGAGCTGGAGCGCATCGCCGCGCGCAGCACCGAGCCGCTGCTGGCCTTTGCCGACGACATGGATTCCGGCGGCGACGGCTTCGACCCCAAGGCCAACCGCTTCGACCTCGGCGCCGACCCGTTGACTTACGTCGAGCGGCGCATGAAGCTGACACAAGCGCTGTGGAAGCGGGCCGAAACCTGGCAGCCGCGGCCCGGCGAAGGCAGCATCCGCCAACGCAACATGCTGGCCGCAGGCTTTGGCCAGATGCGCAACGCAGTGACTCTGGCCAGCAAGTTCGTGGGCGGCATGCACGCCGTGCGCGAAGTGCCAGGCACCGCGGCCGCCGCAGCGCGCCAGGCGGCCTATGTGCCGGTGGACACGGCAGAACAGCGCCGCGCGTTGAGCCTGCTCACGCAAGGCCTGTTCGTGGCCGACGCCTTCCGCTTCCCCGCCAAGCTGGTGGCCAACATCTCGCCCGACTATGTTGAGTTCGAGCGCCGCGACCCGGTCAGCATTCCGGCATCGGTGCTGCGCGTGCAGGGGCTGGCGCTGGACCGGCTGATGAGCGGCAGCACGGCGCAGCGCCTGCTGGAACAACCGCTATTCCTGGAAGGCGCGGCGCGCAGCCAGGCGCTGACGCTGGCCGAGGTCTATGCCACCTTGCAGCGCGCGGTGTGGAGCGAGCTGGCCACGGGCGGCGAAACCGAAAGCATGCGCCGCAACCTGCAACGTGAACACCTGAAGCGCGTGCAGTTGCTGCTCACTCGCGGCGGCGCCATCGCCCCAGCCGATGCGCTGAGCCTGGTGCGCCTGTATGCCACCGAGTTGCAGGCGCAGTTGCTGAAAGTCAGCAAGAGCCCGCGCCTGAGCGTGGAAAGCCGCGCGCACTTGCTGGACAGCCTGTCAGGCCTGAACGAGGCGCTCAAGGCCAACATGCAGCGCAGTTGAGGGCCGCCGTGCCGCAGGTGGCGGCACATTGATCACGTTGCGCCGCCGTTGACGGACGCTGATCACGTTGCGTTGCCCCCCGCCTTGCACGCCCTGCCCTTCCCGCCCATGGCCTTGCTCACCCTGGTGGAAAACGCGGTGCGCCATGGCATCGACCCGGCCGAGGCCGGCGGGCACATCGAGGTCGGCGCGGCCTTGAACGACGCGCGCACGCAGCTGCATGTTTGGGTGCAGGACACCGGTGTGGGCCTGGCCGCACAAGCCCAGCCCGGCACCGGCTGGGCCAACCTGCGCGAACGCCTGGCCGCGCTGCACGGCGCGCAGGGCGCAACTGGAATTTGCAGAAGTGGCGCCGCACGGCCTGCGCGCTGAGATCAAACTGCCCGCGCCATGACAAGTTTGGCCTTGCACGCCAGTGCACTGATCGCCGACGACGAGCCGCTGCTGCGCGAACGACGGGCGGCATTGCTGGCGCGCCAGTGGCCGCAGTTGCAGGTGGTGGCGCAAGCGCGCAATGGCCGCGAGGCCATCGAGTTGTTCGAACAGCATCAGCCCGACATCGTTTTCTGGACATCCACATGCCGGTGATGAGGGCCTGGACGCTGCCCGTGCCTTGGCCCGCGCGCGCATGTGGTGTTCGTGACCGCGTTCGACCAGCACGCCGTGCAGGCCTTCGAGCAAGGCGCGCTGGACTACCTGGTCAAGCCCATCGACGAAGCTCGCCTGGCCACCACCGTGGCGCGCTTGCAGCAGCGCTTGGTGGCACCTTCGAACCTTGCTGCCCCGGCGACGCTGGGTGAAGGCATGCTGCAGCGCCTGGCCGAGCTGGTGGCCGCATCCGCGCCCGCCCAGCCCGAGCGGCTGCGTTGGATCAAGGC
>JANMYI010000634.1:0-1990 GCA_031381955.1 Burkholderiales bacterium | reverse complement strand
AAGGTCACGCTCAAGATGGCCCCGCTGGCCAGCGCGGCCAGGCCATCCTTCAACTTTGCTGCGGCTTCGCTGCGCGCCACTTCAAACGCCGTGTCGCGGTCGCCCAGCGCGCCGAGGTCCGTCAAAATGAAGTCAACCGTTAGATCGAGCATGATCAGCGAGCCGCCGATCTTCACGTCAATCACGCCGGTCACCGGCCGCACCTGCGGGTTGCCCGCCACCACGTTGCGCCGCCTCGGCCCGCCCGGTGCGTTTTGTGGAAAGAGTTCCACCGCCACGTCGAGCACGCCCTCAAGCTGCATCAACTGCGCCACCAGCCGGTTGTAGACCAACGCTTCGCCGATGCCGGCTTCGTCGATGAACGCATCCGTCACCTCGCGCCCCTTGCGTTCCAGCTCGGCCCGCGCCTCGGGCGCCAAGGCCAGCGTGGTGGGCGTGAGTTCGATGTTGGCGTCAACGATCAGGAACAGGCCGTCGGCCGCCTCGGCCACGCCCACGGTCACCGGTTCCGCGCCGCCCTCGGCGGTGACGCCGGCACCGGCAGTGGCGGCGCCGGCCGGCAGCGGCGCGTCGATGTTGTGCTCGATGCGCACGCCCACCGGCCGCGTGCTTTCGATCAGGGCCACGGCCTGGTCGATGGCGCTGCTGCGCTCGGCCGCGCTGCTCATCTCAGGCAGCGCCACGGTGAGCTTGACCACGCCCGGGTGCGCCAGATAGTCCTCGCCGATGCGCACGTCTTTCTCGCGCAGGCCGGGCAGCGTGGTCAGCGCCGAGAGCAGCGCGCCGGTGGTGGCCTTGCCCGCGCCTTCATGCGCGCGCCGAGCGCGGGCGCGCAAGGCGTCGTCGGTTTCGTCGCTGCCGGCGAAGCGCGTGGCCTGCGGGTTGGCCACGGTGTCGATGCCCAAAATGGGCCGGTTCACCACGCGAATCGCGCCCGCGGCCACCACGCCTGCAGGCCCCGGCTCAAGCGCCTGCACCGGCACTTCCACGCTCAGGTTGCCGCGCTGCAGGGTGCGGTCTTCAGTCGTTTCAAACTGCATCGCCGGCGGTTCTGCGGTGGACAAGCGCGTGCCGGCATTGACGGTCACGTCAGCCGGTGCCGGGGTGGAGCGGGCGAAGACCACGCTGCCGCCGGCCGACAGGCGCCGACGCCTTGTGGCGCCCACCAGCGTGGCCAGTTGATCCAGATCGCGCCCGCCGGCCGTTTCAACAAACCCGGCCTGGTACACCGCTTCGAGCTGGCGCGACAGCACGGCGTATTCGCGCGCAAAACTTTCGGCCAGCAAGCGCGTCACGCTGCCGGGGTTGCGGTCAGTCAGCAGCCGCGCCGCATCGGTGGTTTCGTAAGCCGCGAAGAAGCTGCTGGCGACATCGGGCCAGACCGCATCCTTGGCCGGCAGGCCTTCGGGCGTGGCCTTCCAGACGATGGTGTTTTGCGGGCCGAGCGCAAAGTCGGTGGGCGAGCGAAAACGAAAGTACGCGGCGTCGACCAGGCCGCTGACGCGCAGCGTGGCCGGCAGCACGGCGCTGGTGGTAGCTAATTTGAAAGGTTGCAATTCGGGCAGGAAGCGAAACTGCTCGCGCACCTGCCCGCCGGTGAGCGCGCTGAGCAGGTCATCAACGAATTGGGCATAGGGCTCGGCAGCGTAGGTCACGGCGCAACTCCCTATGAAAACGGCAGCACCAGGTTCAGCGGGTGCGGCTCGCCGCGCACCTTCAATTCGAGTTCGATGCGCACCGTCTCGCGCGGCGGTTGATGTTCAGCCAGCACCTTGGCCGACAGCACTTTTTCAATGCGCGCTTCATCACGCAGCGCCTGCAGGATGTACAGCTTGATCAGGTTGCGTGTGCGTTCGACGTTCGGCTCGCCGATCAGTTCATGGTGGCGCGAGCCGTACTCGGGGTGGCCCAGCGCAGCCAGCTCGCCCTTGTGCGTCTTGATGCGGTTGGCCAGGGCTTGCTCCAGGTTGGCCAGGCCGTCGGCGCGCTG
>JANMYI010000602.1:0-1878 GCA_031381955.1 Burkholderiales bacterium | reverse complement strand
CTGACTTCAGCACATGGAAGCCGCGTTCGATGTCGGCCAGGCTTTTGTAGCGCGCCACGATCTGTTTCGCGTCCATGTCGGCCACATTGGTCACCAGCAGCAGCTTGCCGTCCATCGCCTCGGCTCGCGCCTGGGCGGCTTGGTCAATGTCATAGGTGAACAGCTCGGACTTCAGGTCCACCCGGATGATGTTGGCCAGGTGCGCCTCGCACACCTCGTGGAAGAAGCGGGACTTGGCGCCGCTGTCTGAGAGCTTGCGCCCGCGCTGAGTCTGGCCACCGTCTTGCGCGTCGAGTTTGCCGGCCAGCGCCTGGGCACGCATCTGCAGGGCCGCAATGCGATCCCTGCGGCGCTGGGTGAGGTGCTGGGCCTGCTCGGGGTTGTGCGCCACCACCAGGCGATGGCCGTGCCAGCGCAGCTCATCGATGGTCTCGGCTGTGGTGCCTTCGGCCTTGGCCCGCAGCGGCGCCAGCAGTTCAACGAAGTCGCCATGGCGCCGGCCGGGCACGGCCAGGATGAACTCCAGCGCCCGCTCGCCCGGCAGCTTGAGCTCGCTGAGCATCTGCAGGTTGTCCAGCGACAGCAGGCCCCGGTCGGCCACCACCACCAACCGGCGCACATGCGGGTAGCGCTGCAGCACCCGTTCCAGCGTGGGCTTGAGCGTGGGCCCCTCGCTGGCGTTGCCGTCAAACACCTCGTGGTAGATCGGCAGGCCGTCAGCCGTCTGCACCACGCCCAGCATGAACTGCCGCGCAACGATGCCCTCCTTGGACATGCCGAACTTGCGCACGTCACCGCTTTGCTGGCTCAGGCCCTCGACGCGGATGGTCGTCAGGTCATAGAACACCACCGACAGTTGCTCATCAATGAGCGGGCGCAGCAACTGGGCCACGCAATCGTCCACGGCGCCCTGGTGGTCCATCAGCGCGTCCATGCTTCGCAGCAGGTGCTGGTGGGTGATCTCCTGGGGATCGACATCGGGCAGCGCCACGGTTTGCAACCAACGCAGCGCGCCGAGCTTGGAGTCGGCATCGCACAGGCGGTTGAACACCATCACCCGGATGGCCTGCTCCACCGGGGTGGTGTAGCGCGCACGGTGGAACACCGCGTGCAGCCGATCGAAGCCCAACTCGTGCCAGAGCTGGTGCAGCACCCAGACATCGCCCAGGGCGAGCGCGGACTCGAACTGCACCTGGGGCGGCGAAGCCAGAGAAGCCGGCCGACCCTTCACACGCAGCAGGCCTTGCAGCAAGGAATCGACTTGCCCGCCGGTCTCGTCGGTGCGGCCCAGGGTGGCCAGGGTGCGCTGGCGCGGGCGACCAAACTCATCGCGGAACGACTCGACCAGTTGGGCGTAACTGCGACCGCCGGACCGGGTGAGCTTGATGAACATGGTCGCCAAGTGTAGCCGACAGGCAGGATAGTGCCAATACCTATCATTTACAAACGTGCCACTACACGAATTTCCCAAAGACACTCTTAAGTGCTTGTCGGAATTGAGATCAGCCTCGCCAAATGGGCGGAAAGTGTCGAACTTCGGAGCGCCGGCTGGCATGCCCACCTGGATGTGATGCAGGCGCGGCTGGCCGGGCAGGCGCCGGCGCCCTTCTGGGACCGCTGGGGCGGCCTGAAGGCCGAGTACACGCAGCGGCTGCCGGCTTGATGCGCCACCCGTCCCTGCGCTGAAGCGCCCGGCGGCCGGGCGCTAGCCGTTGACGCTGGCCACCTCTTCGGTGGCGAAGCCGGCGGGCAGCACCACTTCCAGCATCTCGATGTCGTCGCTGTGGCCCAGCTCACGGTGGTGGATGCCGGGCGGCTGGTGCACGCAGGAGCCTGCCTCCAACCGCACGACGCCCTGGCCTTCGTACTCGAACTCGA
>JANMYI010000591.1:0-3938 GCA_031381955.1 Burkholderiales bacterium | reverse complement strand
ACTCAATGCCTGGCGCCGGCCAAAGCAAGCGTCGAATTCAACGCCATCAATGCTGGTCAGCAAATCGATACGCGCCGGCGGGTGGCCGAGTTGGACAACGGTTTGTGGCTGCATGAAGTCAGCCGCGGTCAGGCCCAGGCTGCGAAAGCCGAATTCATCCAGCACACCGAGCAAGCGGGCCACGTTTTCAGCGCTGGGCTTGACCCAGATGTCGATGTCACCGGTGTAGCGTGGGTGGCCATGTGCGGCAAGGGCGTAGCCGCCCACCAGCAAATACTCAACCTGCGCGCAGGCGAGTAATGCGAAGAACTCTTTGAAGTCTTTGTTCAGCATCTGCTGGCCTGCCCTGTGCTGTGAAAGCCTGCTGCCGCAACCATTCAACGGCGGCAACGCGCTCTTCCATGCTGCGCGAAAGCCAGTACGCCAAGTCGGTGTTGGCGGCCTTCAAGGTGCTGCGTTGAACGACTTTTTCCATGGGCGTTGATGATAAGACCAGCACCGGTCGAAGCCGGCGTTCATGCCGTGTCTAGCTTCTGGTTCGCACGCGCTTGTTCCTGCAAGCGCAACACCCGCCGCTGCACCTTGCCGGTGGTCGTCATCGGCAAGGCGTCAATGAACTCGATGTCTTTCGGGTATTCATACGGCGCGAGCTTGCCGCGCACATGCTCTTGCAGGCTGCGCACCAGCGCCGCATCGCCCACGAAACCCGGCGCCAGCACCACATAAGCTTTGACCACTGCGCCGCGCTGTGCATCGGGCTTGGGCACCACGGCGGCATTGGCCACGGCCGGGTGCTTGACCAGGCAGTTCTCCACCTCGCCCGGGCCGATGCGGTAACCCGCGGCCTTGAACATGTCGTCGGCGCGGCCCTGGTACCAGAGGTAGCCGTCCAGGTCCTGGATGGCCAGGTCGCCCGTGCGGCACCAACTGTTCGCGGGGTCGGCGGTGTACTTGGCGTGGGTCGCTTCGTCGTTCTTCCAGTAGCCCAGAAAGAACACCGGGTCGGGGTGGCCGTGCACATCGCGCCGGTGCACCGCCACTTCACCGGGTTGGCCGGGCGCCACGTCGTTGCCGGCCTCGTCGATCAGGCCCACGCGGTGCCCCGGGTAGGCGCGGCCCATGCTGCCCGGGCGCGCCGGCCAACCCGGCGTGGGGCGGCCCTGGGCATCGAACAGGTGCGCGCAGTTGCCGACGATGTAGTTGATCTCGGTTTGCCCAAACATCTCGTTCAAGGGCACACCCAGCGCATCGCCGCACCAGTTGAACACAGCGTCGCCCACCGCTTCGCCTGCGCTCATGATGGCGTGCAGGTGCAGCGCATAACGCGAGGCCGGGTCGGGCACCGCTTTCATCATGGCCTTAAGAGCGGTCGGGAACAAAAAGCTGTGCGTGACGCGGTGGCGCTGCATCAGCTCAAAGGCCTTCTCGGGCGCAAAGCGGCCCGCCGCGCCGACGATGGAGCGGCCGAAGTACAGCGTGGGCAGCAGCGCGTCCATCAGCCCGCCCGTCCAGGCCCAATCAGCCGGCGACCAGAACACGGCGTCTTGGCCCTGGAAGCCGTTCTGGCTGCACACAAAGCCGCTCAGGTTGCCGATCAACGCGCGGTGCGGCATGAGCGCGCCTTTGGGCGGGCCGGTGGTGCCGCTGGTGTAGATCAGCAATGCGGCGTCGTCGGCGCGCGTGCGCACGGCGCGCAAGCGCGGGCTCTCGGCCGCGCAAGCGGTGTCGAAGTCCAGTTCGCCGTGGCCCTGCGCCAAACCCACGGCGAGCACCGTCTTCAACTGCGGGCAGCTGTCGCGCGCCAGCAGCACGTTGGCGATGGCCGTTTCATCCACCATGGCAATGCGCGCCTGGCTGTGTTGGAAGCGGTACTCCAGCGCCTCGGGCCCGAACAGATACGCCATGGGCATCGCCACCGCGCCCAGCATGTACACCGCCATGTGCGCCACGGCCGTTTCAATGCGCTGCGGCATGACGATGGCCACGCAGTCGCCGCGCTGCACGCCCAGGCGCCTGAGCAAGTTGGCCGCGGCACAGGCCTGGGCGTGCAGTTGCCCATAGCTCAGCGTTTGCACCTGGCCGCTTTCGGCTTCATGGATCACCGCCACGGCATGCGGTGTGCGCTGCGCCCAGCGCGTGCAGCAGGCCTGCGCGATGTTGAACTGCGCCGGCACCTGCCACTGAAAGCCGGCGTGGATCGCAGCGTAGGCGTCTTCCTTCATGGCCGCTTGTAGCGCGCTAGCGCCTCACCACTCAAGCGGCAAATGCGCCATTCGGGCATCACCGTGGCGCCCATGCGTTCATACACGGCAATGGCGTTGGCGTTCCAGTCGAGCACGCTCCACTCGAAGCGGCCACAGCCACGTTCCACGGCCAGCGCGGCCAGGTGGCGCAGCAGCGCACCGCCCAGGCCCTGGCCGCGCCAGGCCGGTTTCACGTAGAGGTCTTCCAGGTACAAGCCCGGCTGGCCGAGGAAGGTGGAGAAGTTGGTGAAGTAGAGCGCGAAGGCCTGCACCGCCCCGCCGCCCTCGGCCACCGTGCATTCGATCACGGGCCGCGGGCCAAACAAGTGCTCGCACAGGCCTTGCGGGGTGATCTTCACCAAATGGGCAAGCTGTTCAAACTCGGCCAACTCGGTGATCAGGCCGACGATGGCCTGGGCGTCTTGCGGCCGCGCGGCGCGCAGTGTGTAGGTGGGCGCTTGGCCCGCAGCGCTGGTGGTGGCTGACATGGCGGCATTCTGCAACGCCGCGCTCAAGTTGACCGCCACCCGGCCGAAAGCCAAGCAGGGAGCCGCAACCACAGCGTGACCACGGTCCACCCCGGGCCTGGCACCGCATCGCACCGTTGGAGTCACATGCAGTATTCGCAACTGTCCACCGTCAAGCACCACATCAACGTGGGTGTGCCGTTACCCTTCAACGTGCGCAACAACGACAAGACCCTGCTGCTGGCACGCGGCCAGGTGGTTGAAAACAACGACCAGATGGAAGCCCTGTTCGACCGAGGCGCCTTGGTCGACCTGGCCGAAGTGCGTGCGGCCATCGTGTCGCCCAAGACTGCGCCGCGCGAACAGTTGCCGCAGTTGTGGAGCCAGACCATGAACCAGGTCGGCCAGACCCTGATGGCCAGTGACAAAGATGGGTTTTCGTCAGCGCTGCAAGAGGTGACGGGCCCGGTGATCGAACTCATCGAGCGCGACTGCGACCTGGCCATCTTCCAGGTGCTGCGGCAAGACGCCAAGCCCAGCGTGCAGTACGGCATCAACCATTCGATCCACACTGCCATCACCGCCTTCCTGGTGGCGCAGCGCCTGGGCTGGGATGCCACCAGCGCGCAGATCGTGTTCAAGGCGGCGCTGACCATGAACCTGGGCATGCTGGACATACAAGGTGCGCTGGCCATGCAGCACACACCGGTCACGGCCGAGCAGCGCAAGGCCATCCTCGAGCACCCGCAAAAGAGCGTGGAGATGCTCAAGCTGGCCGGGGTGACCGATGCCGACTGGCTCACCGCGGTGGCGCAGCACCATGAAGCGCCCGACGGCAGCGGCTACCCCACGCGCACCAAGGACATCAGCGACATGGCCGGCCTGGTGCGTCGCGCCGACATCTACACCGCCAAATTGAGCCCGCGGCTGAACCGCGACGCCATGGCGGCCGACAAGGCCGGGCGCACCATGTTCATGAACGACCCCGGCAACCCCATGACCGCGGCCCTGGTGAAGGAATTCGGCGTCTACCCGCCGGGCTGCTTCGTCAAGCTCGTTTCCGGCGAAACGGCGGTGGTGCTCAAGCGCGGGCCCAGCGTCATCACACCCAAGGTGGCCGCGCTCACCTCGCCCAGCGGCGCGGTGCTGATCGAGCCGGTGCCGATGGACACCGCGCGGCGCGAGAACGCGATCGCCGCGGTGTTGGGCGAAAAGAACGTGCCGGTGA
>JANMYI010000539.1:0-3772 GCA_031381955.1 Burkholderiales bacterium | reverse complement strand
CCCCACCCCCCGCGGGGGGCCCTCCCCGGGCCCCCCCCGCTGCAGCGAGAGCTGGCTACTTGGTGATGGTGACGGTTGACTCGGTTGCATTGCCCGCATTGTCTATTGCACGCACCTTGATGTTGTGCGGGCCCGAAGCCACCTTGCGCAGGTTCCAGTTCGCGCTGTAGGGCGCCGAGGTGTCGCGCGCCAGCAGCACACCGTCGACATAGAACTCCACCGCCTGGACGCCCGAGGCGTCGCTGGCCGTGGCGCTGATGCTCACCATGCGGCCGCCGACGCCAGCCCCGTCAGCCGGGCTGTTGATGGCCAGCGTGGGCGGCGTTGTGTCGCTGTAAATCACCACGGCGCCATGGGTCATGCTGCTTGAACCGCCGGCCCCGCTGTCTGCCGCAGTGGCATCGAAGCCATAGGTGCCATCTGCCACAGCAGCAGGCGTGGTCACCTGCAACGTGGTGGAGGCCGTGGCACCCGCCGCAACGGCCAGGCTGCTGGCCGCCAGGCTGGCGCTGAACCCACCCGGCATGGCATGACTCAGGTTGAAGGTTGAGGTACCACAGCCACTGGAATTCTGATTCGTCACGTTCAAGGTGTAGGCCAGGCTGCTGCCCGCCGAAGCGTTCTTGGAAGCCGGCGTCAGTGCCACCACGGGTGCGCCAGGTGTGCAGGTGCTGCCACCGCCACCACCGCCACCGACCGACACACTCACCGTGGCCATGCTGCCGGAAATACCTTGCAGGCTGACCGTGACGCCGTTGCCGGTGTCGGTGAAGCTTTGGCCCACCGCCACGTTTTGCAGCAGGAAGGTCTTGGCCGGCAGGGTGCCCGTGGCGCGATGCACGCTCAGGGTGTTCACAAAGTTCGCGGGCAGCGTGGTCGCATCCTGGCCCACCGCCTGGCGCAGGCTGATGTAGTACTTCTCGGCGGTGTCGGGCTTGTTGATGCGCAGCACCTGCGGTGTGCCGGCGCTGGCGTATTCCAGTGCGGTCAGCGCATACGAGCCGCCCGTCGTCACGTCCACCACGCCGCCGGCAGGCAGCCAGCCGGCCATCGCCACGTTGGCGCCGTTGTGGTTGACCATGGCCGCGCCGCCCATCGGGTCTGAGGCGTCGCCGTATTCCGAGGTGGGCGTGGCAGCGTGGTGCAGCGACAAGTTGTGGCCCAACTCATGCGAATAGATGCCCGTGGCGCTGCAAGCCGCGATCCACGATTGCCGCCCCGGCATGTAGGCCAGGCCTGACCAGCCGCAGGTGGTGCCACCCGGCAGCACATAGCTCACGCGCGAATACAGCGCCGGGTCGACGCCGGCGGCGCGCGCCGCGTTATCGGCCGCCGCGCCCCAGGCGGTGTAGTCGCAGGCGCCGCCGCTGGCGTAGGGGATGTTGAAGGGCCCCACCGCCTGGCCGGTGAAGCTGACCAGGCCGCGGCTGGATTGCTGGTAGTTGGTGTTGACGGTGGCGCCGGTGGTGCCGAAGACGCGGTTACCCACGTCGGCCGCGGTGCAACTGGCGGCCTTGTCGCTGAAGTTGACCAGGATCGCCAAGGTGTTCTGGTTGCCTTGCACCGCCGTGGCGGCCACCACCGCGCCGCCGGTGGCGGTGGTGGTGGCGCCTGCGGCCATGACTTGCGCGCGGCGCTTGTCGCGCACGATCAGGCGGCCATCGATCTGCGTGGCGCCCAGGTTGAGCTGCTTGCCGGCCCAGCCGAGCATGTCGCGCGCCGAGCCCGTGGCGTCGGCCATGTGCAATTCGTAGCGCGTGCCGTTGGCCGCTTGCAGCAGGAATTTCTGTTGCGTGATGCCACGGGCGAAGTCATCACCCACCGCGGCGAACACGGCGCCCTGGACCTGCACTTCCTGCTCCACATGCACCTGCGCTGCGGCCGGCAATTTGGCGCGCAGCTCATCGGGCAACAGGCGCAGCGCGGCCAGCTTCGGGTTGCGGTCAAGCAAGCGCAGCAAGCGTTCCTTGCGCTGGGCGGCCAACTGCACCAGTTGGCGCAAGCGCGCTTCGCGCACGGCGAGCGGGGCGTTTTCCCATTGGCGCAGGCCGCTGAGCAACTGGTCGTTCGAGGCCACCACTTGCTGGTCTACGGTGAGGTCTTCACCCACGTGGGTGGCGTGCGCCGGCAGCATGCCGGCACCCAGGCCCAAGGCCAGGCAAAGGGGCAAGGCACGGCAAAGCTGTGCCTTCAAAGGAAATGCATGCGTCATCGCGGAAACCTCGGGACGGAACGGCTGTCTGTGTGTTCGGGCCGACTGGCCGAACGCTTGTTGTGCGCCGCCGCCTCAAGGGTCGGCCGCAGCTGGTGGCAGGCTGTCGCCCAGCACCGAGGCCAGTGTTGCCGCGGCAGTGAGGGGCGCGGTAACGGCTGGTAAGCACGGGGCGGGCACCGTTCAGCCCACACAAAGAGTGTTTACTTCGGCGCGGCAGCGTCGCTCCAATCACGCTGGAACCGATTTTACCTGGGTGACGCAATCCCTAGAACAGGGTGGTCTGAGGCATAAAGCCCCTAAGGCTGCCGCGGCAGCGGCACTTGGCGGCGCCGCCTCAAGGTGATGGCCGTTACCAACTCGTCACGTTTTCGCCCGCGAGCGGGCCGCGCCAGCGCCGCCTCAGCACGGGCTGGCTGGCCCCGCGCTTGGGGCGGGGCACCCGCCGATGACTCAGCGCACGCTCAGCCGCGGCGTGGCGCCGGGCGCCAAGGCCTTGATTTCACCAATCTGCGCCGCCGCCGCAAAGCCATGGCGGCCGAAGATGGCCAGCACCTCGGCCAAGGCCGCCGGGCTGCACGACACCAACAGCCCGCCGCTGGTTTGCGGGTCGCTCAGCAGGGCCTGGTCCAGCGCGGCAAAGCCGCTGGCCAAGGCCACTTCGGCGCCATAGGCAGCCCAGTTGCGCGCCGAGGCACCCGTGACCATGCCCTGCCCCGCCAACTCGCGCACGCGCGGCAGCAGCGGCACGCGGGCCCAGTCAATCAGCACTTCACACTTGGCGCCACGCGCCAACTCAAGCGTGTGGCCGGCCAGGCCGAAGCCAGTGATGTCGGTCAGCGCATGCACGCCGTCGAGCGCCGCCAGCTCGGGGCCGGGCGTGTTGAGCTTGGTGGCGTTGGCGATCAACTGCGCGTAGCCCGCGGCGTCGAGCGCGTCCTTCTTTAGCGCGGCCGACAGGATGCCCACGCCCAGCGGCTTGCCCAGCACCAGCACATCGCCCGGCTTGGCGTCGGCATTGCGCTTCACGCGCTTGGGGTGGATCAAGCCCAGCGCCACCAGGCCGTAGATGGGCTCCACCGAGTCGATGGTGTGGCCGCCGGCAATTGGAATGCCGGCCTCGCGGCAGATCGATTCGCCGCCTTGCAGGATCAAACCGATGGTTTCAGTGGACAGCACGCTGAACGGCATGCCCACCAGGGCCAGCGCCATGATCGGCGTGCCGCCCATGGCGTAGACATCGCTGATGGCGTTGGTGGCGGCGATGCGGCCAAAGTCGAACGGGTCGTCGACGATGGGCATGAAGAAGTCGGTGGTAGCGATGAGCGCCTGCTCGTCGTTGAGCTGGTAGACGGCGGCGTCGTCGGCCGTCTCGATGCCCACCAGCAACTCCTTGGGCAGGGGCATCGCCGTCGTGCCTTTCAGGATCTGCGCCAACACACCGGGCGCGATCTTGCAGCCGCAGCCGCCGCCGTGGCTCAGGGAGGTCAGACGCGGTTCAACGGGCTTTTCGGGTGCGTTCATGGCGGGGCTTTCGGGCAGTGTCAGGTCAGAGGGCGC
>JANMYI010000533.1:0-9083 GCA_031381955.1 Burkholderiales bacterium | reverse complement strand
AGCTGCATGTGCGCCAGGTAGAACGCGGTGTACTGAGCCAGGGCTTGTTCGAAGGCGCCGCACCGTGCCGGGCCCATCACCTCATACGCCAGCAACGCATGCTCCAGCTGGCGGATCGCCTTTTCACCCTGCGCATGTTCCTGGTCAAGCCGGTCCAGCACCGCGCCCAGTTCGGGCGCACGCTGGCGCAGCAGCGGGAACAGCAAGTTGCTTTCCTTGGCATGGTGCAGCCGCTCGGGGAATTCGTCGACGTACAACAGCATGGCGCGCAGCACGTCGAAGTCGGGCGTGCGCTGTTGCTGCGTGGCTTGCTGCAGCAACTGGGTCATCGAATGCAACATGGCCCACAGGGCCTGGTGCTCGTTGTGGATCACATTCAGGGTGAGATGGCGCATGGCAGCGGGCCGGTGTTGGCAATGCGCCAGCTTGGCAGCCTGCATGCCGCGTGGCTTGAGGCGGATCAAGAAAGCGCAGCGCGATGTTGCCGCAGCCGCCTCCTAGAATCGCCGGCTCGCCCGGCCACCCCACCGTTGCACACAGCATGAGCGCCACTCCCAAGCAAGACACCAACCTGATGGCCAACGCCATCCGCGCCCTGGCCATGGACGCCGTGCAGCAGGCCAACTCCGGCCACCCCGGCGCGCCCATGGGCATGGCCGAGATGGCGGTGGCGCTGTGGGCCGGCCACCTGCGCCACAACCCGGCCAACCCGCACTGGCCCGAACGCGACCGCTTCGTGCTCAGCAACGGCCACGGTTCGATGCTGCTGTATGCGCTGCTGCACCTCAGCGGCTACGACCTGGCGATGAGCGAGCTGCGCAACTTTCGCCAACTGCACAGCAAGACCCCCGGCCACCCCGAGGTTGACTTGACCCCGGGCGTTGAAACCACCACCGGCCCGCTCGGCCAGGGCCTGGCCAACGCGGTGGGCATGGCGCTGGCCGAAAAGCTGATGGCGCGCGACTTCAACCGCCCGGGCCATGACGTGGTGGCCCACCACACTTACGTTTTCATGGGCGACGGCTGCCTGATGGAAGGCGTGAGCCACGAAGCCTGCGCGCTGGCCGGCGCCTGGAAGTTGAACAAGCTGATCGCGCTGTATGACGACAACGGCATCAGCATCGACGGCCAGGTGGCGCCCTGGTTTGTGGATGATGTGCGCGGCCGCTTCACCGCCTACGGCTGGGCCGTGACCGGGCCGATTGATGGCCATGATGCGCAAGCCGTGAATGCGGCCCTTGACGCAGCCAAACAGTCTGCCACGCAGCCCACCTTGATCATCTGCAAAACCACCATCGGCAAGGGCTCGCCCAACCGCGGCGGCACGGCCAAGGCGCATGGCGAAGCGCTGGGCGCCGAAGAAATCAAGCTCACCCGCGCGGCGCTGGGCTGGCCGCATGAACCGTTTGTGATTCCGGAAAACGCCTACGCGCAATGGGACCAGCGCGCCCGCGGCGAAGCGGCCGAAGGCGCGTGGAGCCAGAAGTTTGCCGCCTACAAGGCCACGCACCCGGAACTGGCGGCCGAATACGTGCGCCGCATGCACGGCGACTTGCCGGCGAACTTTGCGCAGTTGGCGGTGGATGCCGTGGTGGCTGCGCACACGAAGTGCGAAACCGTGGCCAGCCGCAAGGCGAGCCAGATCGCGCTCGAAGCCTTCACCGCGGCGCTGCCCGAAATGCTCGGCGGCTCGGCGGATTTGACCGGCTCCAACCTGACGAATACAACCAGCGCAACGGCCTTGCGCTTCGATGCCGAAGGTGCGCCCAACGGCGGCCGCCACATCAACTACGGCGTGCGCGAATTCGGCATGGCGGCCATCATGAACGGCGTCACGCTGCATGGCGGCTTCATCCCCTACGGCGGCACGTTCCTCACCTTCAGCGACTACAGCCGCAACGCCATCCGCATGGCCGCGCTGATGAAACGCCGCGTGATCCACGTCTTCACGCACGACAGCATCGGCCTGGGCGAAGACGGCCCCACGCACCAGAGCGTGGAGCATGCGGCCGCCCTGCGACTGATCCCCGGGCTGGACGTCTGGCGGCCGGGCGACACGGCCGAGACCGCGGTGGCCTGGAGCGTGGCGCTTAGCCATGCCGACCGGCCGAGCGCGCTGCTGCTCAGCCGCCAGAACCTGCCCTACTTGCCCAAGGCCGGGCTGGACGAGATCAGCAAGGGCGCCTACGTGCTGGCCGAGCCGGCCGAGGTGGGGCTGAAGAAAAAGGCGCAGGCCGTCATCATCGCCACCGGCAGCGAGGTGCAGCTGGCGCTGCATGCGCAAGCGGAGCTGGCCAAGGACGGCATCGCGGTGCGCGTGGTGAGTGTCCCCTCCACCACGGTGTTTGACCGGCAAAGCAGTGCCTACAAGAGCAGCGTGCTGCCGGCCAGGCTGCCGCGCATTGCGGTGGAAGCCGGCGTGACCGACGGCTGGTGGAAATACGGCTGCGCCGCGGTGGTGGGCATCGATACGTATGGCGAAAGCGCGCCGGCGCCGGCGCTGTTCAAGTATTTCCAGCTCACAGCGGAGAACGTGGCGGCCACGGTGCGCAAAGTTTTGTCCAAGTAAAGGAAATTTCATGACCATCAAGATCGGCATCAACGGCTTCGGCCGCATCGGGCGCATGGTGTTCCGTGCCGCCATCGCCAACCATCAAGACATTCAAATCGTTGGCATCAACGATCTGCTCGAGCCCGACTACCTGGCCTACATGCTCAAGTACGACAGCGTGCATGGCCGCTTCGAAGGTGAGATTGCCATCGACGGCGGCACGCTCATCGTCAACGGCCAGCGCATCCGCCTCACCGCCGAACGCGACCCGGCGGCGTTGAAGTGGGGCGAGGTGGGCGCCACGGTGGTGGTGGAAGCCACCGGCCTTTTCCTCGACAAAGCCACGGCGCAAAAGCACATCGATGCCGGCGCCAAGAAGGTGGTGATGAGCGCGCCGTCCAAAGACGACACGCCGATGTTCGTGTTCGGCGTCAACGACCAAAGCTACGCCGGCCAGGCCATCATCAGCAACGCGAGCTGCACCACCAACTGCCTGGCTCCGGTGGCCAAGGTGCTGCACGACAACTGGGGCATCAAGCGCGGGCTGATGACCACCGTGCACGCCGCCACCGCGACGCAAAAAACGGTGGATGGCCCGAGCAACAAAGACTGGCGCGGCGGCCGCGGCATCCTGGAAAACATCATCCCCAGCAGCACCGGCGCGGCCAAGGCGGTGGGCGTGGTGATCCCCGAGCTGAACAAGAAGCTCACCGGCATGGCGTTTCGCGTGCCGACCAGCGATGTTTCGGTGGTTGACCTCACCGCTGAGTTGGAGCGCCCGGCCACGTTTGCCGAGATCTGCGCGGCCATGAAGGCCGCCAGCGAAGGCGCCATGAAGGGCGTGCTGGCCTACACCGAAGACAAGGTGGTGGCCACCGACTTTCGCGGTGAAGTCTGCACCAGCGTGTTCGATGCCGACGCCAGCATTGCGCTGGACAGCACCTTCGTGAAGGTGGTGGCCTGGTACGACAACGAATGGGGCTACTCGAACAAGGTGCTCGAAATGGTGCGCGTGATCGGCAAGTGAGCGCCAAATAGCCGCCGCCGCGGGCCGTTCAACCTGCGCGGCGCGCCGAGCCGCCGGTGGAACGGCTTGACACAACTGCCGCGGCTGCGGGGTGTGACGGTTTACACGGCGCGCCTAAACTGGTGCGCATGAATGCACGCACCTTGCTGCCCGCGCTGGCTCTCCTTTGCGCAAGCCTGGCCTCGCTGCCTTTGGCGCAGGCCGAGATCACTCGCCCGCGCGCCGCGGCCGCACCGCAGCAGTCCGCGCAGGTGCGGCTGGTCGTCATCTACAAGCCCGGCGCGGGCATCGTGCGCGCGCACGCCATGGCGGCGGGCAGCACGCAGGCCAGCGCCGCGGCCATGGCGCAGGGCCGCGCCAGCACCCTGTCCGCGCATGCCGGCGTGGCGCTGGTGGCGGGTGCCGTGATCAGCGCGCACAGCCATGTGGTGATGGCTGATGGTGTGGACACAGCCACCTTGATGGCGCGGCTGCGCAGCCACCCGGACGTGGCTTCGGTGTCGGTAGACGGCCGGCGCCGCGCGCTGGCGGTGCCCACCGACCCGCTGTTTTCGGTGGGCCCGGCGGTCAATCTGGGCACCCAGACTGGTGGCCCGGTGGTGGGCCAGTGGTACTTGCGTGCGCCGGCGGGCGAAGTGGCGTCGGCGGTGAATGCCACCGCGGCCTGGGACCGGGTAGTGGGTTCGGCCAGTGTGGTGGTGGCGGTGCTGGACACCGGCGTGGTGGCGTCGCACCTCGACTTGCCGGCGGGCGTGCTGCTGCCCGGCTACGACATGGTTCACGATGCCACCACGGCCAACGACGGCAATGGCGTGGATGCCGACGCCACTGACCCCGGTGACTGGATCACCGCGGCTGAAAACGCCAGCGGCCCGTTCAAGGATTGCGGCGTGGCCGACAGTTCCTGGCACGGCACCCAGGTGGCCAGCGTGATCGCGGCCAGCGCCAACAACGGCCAGGGCATGGCCGGCACGGCTTACGGCGTGAAGATCCTGCCCGTGCGAGTGCTGGGCAAGTGCGGCGGCTTCGACTCCGACATCCAGGCCGGCCTGCGCTGGGCCGCGGGGCTGGATGTGCCCGGTGTGCCGCGCAACCCCAACCCGGCGCGTGTCATCAACCTGAGCCTGGGCAGTGCCGGGGCATGCACCGCGGCCTACCAGGCCGTGATTGCCGAGATCAACGCCGCCGGTGCCGCCTTGGTGGTGGCCGCCGGCAACAGTGCCGGCCATGCCGTGGGCCTGCCGGCCAACTGCCCGGGCGCGATCGGCGTGGTCGGCCTGCGCCACATCGGCACCAAGGTGGGGTTCTCCGACCTGGGTGCTGAAATCAGCATCGCCGCACCGGGCGGCAACTGCATCAACATCGGTGCCGGCCAGCCCTGCCTGTATCCGATCATCACCGCGCTGAACAGCGGCAAGACCGTGCCCGTGGCCGGTGGCTCCACTTGGAGCGACAGCTTCAATTTCGCGGTGGGCACGAGTTTTTCAGCACCCATCGTGGCCGGCGTGCTGGCGCTGATGGTGTCGGCCCAGCCGCAGCTCACGCCCGCGGAAATGCTGTTTGACTTGAAGGCCAGCGCGCGTGCCTTCCCGAGCAGCGGGGCGGGCAATGATGAGACGGGCCAGCCCATCGTGGCCTGCCGTGCGCCCAACGGCATCGACCAATTGCAGTGCTACTGCACCACCGCCCTGTGCGGCGCCGGCATGGCCGACGCCGATGGCGCCGTGACCCTGGCCCAAGGCCCGCATGCGCGCATCGACTTCCTGCCCGCCGCACCTACCGTGGGTACGGCCTTGAGCCTGACCAGCAGCGCCACGCTGCTCGGTGCCGGGCGCAGTGCCACGGCGTATTTGTGGGAACTGGTCAGCGGCGCCGGCGTGGCCGGGGCGTTCAACGCCACCAATGCGGCCACGGCCACACTCACCCCGGTCGCAACGGGCAACTTCACCGTGCGCCTGACGGTGACGGACGACCGCGGCCAGCGCTCCAGCGTGCAGCGCGCCATCAGCGTGGCCGCGGTGCCCGTGGTGCCGCCGCCTTCATCAGGCGGTGGTGGCGGTGGTGGCGGTGGCGGCCTGGCCAGCGGCTGGGCGCTGCTCGGCCTGGGCGTGGCGGTGGCGGCGCTGGCCCAGGCCCAGGCGCGCCGGCGCACTGAGCGCGCCGGGGCCTGACCATAATCCGCGCTCTTGCAACGGCGCGGCCCACCATGACCCGATTTCCTGCGCGCGCGTGCGCGCGTGCCCTGGCTGCGGCCGCGTTCAGCTGGGCCTGGCTGCCGGCGCAGGCTGCGGGCGAGGTCAGCTCATTCATCGTCAAGCTGCGCGACGCCCCGGCGCATGCACAACTGCAACCGCGCCACGCTGACGCGCGCGACCACCAGCTCGCCGCCCGTCTGGCCGCACACGAGCACGGCCGCTGGAACAAGCTGTTAGGCGAGACGCACCTGGCCGGCGCCCGCCTGCGCGCCACCGGGCGCGACCAGCAGCGGCTCGATCTGGGCCGCGCTTACAGCGCCGGCGAAGCGGCCGCGCTGAAGCAACAGCTTGAACAGCGTGGCGACGTGGCCTGGGTCGAGCCCAACACGCGCGAGCGGCGCATGCAGGCCTCGCCCATCCCCAACGACCCGCGTTACGCCGCCACGGCCGGGCAGCCTGGCCAATGGTGGCTGCAGCCGGTGAGCGGCAGCAATGGCAACCTGATCGACGCCCGGCTGCGCGGCGTGCCCGGCTTTCAAACCGCCTGGCAGCACAGCACCGGCGCGGCCGGCGCCGTGGTGGCCGTGCTCGACACCGGCACCACCGCGCACCCCGAATTGACCGGCCGGCTGCTGCCGGGGTACGACTTCGTGAGCGTGCTGGAATATGCCAACGACGGCAACGGCCGCGACGCCGATGCCAGCGACCCCGGCGACTGGGTCGACGCCGCTGACCGGCTGAAGCCGGAGTTCAGGGCCTGCGAGCTGGAAGACAGTTCCTGGCACGGCACCATCATCGCCACCATGCTCGCCGCGGCCACCAACAACGGCCAGGGCGTGGCGGCCATGAACTGGGCCGGCCGCGTGCTGCCGGTGCGGGTGGCGGGCAAGTGTGGCGCCGAGGTGGCCGACATCATCGACGGCATGCGTTGGGCCGCCGGGCTGGCGGTGGACGGGGTGCCCGACAACCCGAACCCCGCGCGCATCATCAACATCAGCTTCGGCGGCTCGGCCGCCTGCGGTGCGGCCTACCAGGCGGCGATTGACGAGATCCGGCGCGAGCGCGGTGCCGTGGTGGTGGCCGCCGCCGGCAACGAATGGGGCGCGCCCACCCGCCCGGCCAATTGCCTGGGCACGCTGGGCGTGGTGGCGCTGAACCGCGATGGCTTCAAGGCCAACTATTCCAACTTCGGCGCAGCCTTGTCCGCCAGCGGCATTGCCACCGTGGGTGGTGACGATGTGGACAGCGGCACGAAGTGGAACGCGCTGGCCGACAGCGGCATTTCAACCGGCTACAACCAGGGCACCAAGGGGCCGGGCGCGGCCGACTACGCGCGGCTGTATGGCAGCAGCTTTGCCGCGCCGATCGTTTCGGGCGCGCTCAGCCTGATGCTCAGCGTGAACCCGGCGCTCACGGCCGAGCAGCTTTTCAGCGGGCTGCGCCTGAGCGCCCGGCCGCACGTGCTGGTGCCCAAGATGGCGGCATGCAGCAACGCCAATCCGGGGCGCTGCGCATGCACCACCACCACCTGCGGCGCGGGCATGCTGGATGTGAACCAGGCGCTCATCTATGCCGCCAACCCGGCCGCCTACGTGCCCCCGGCGCAAGTGGCGGCCACCATCGACAATGCTGACATTGACCGTGCCGTGCTGCTGGGCGCAGACCGGCCACCCAATGCCGAGCCACCACCGGCCAGCAGCGGCAGCGGTGGCGGGTCGTTTGGGGGCTTGGAGTTGCTCGGGCTGGGCCTGGCCCTGGCCGCGTTGGGCTTTAGTTTGGGTTTTAGCCGGCGCAGGGCTTGAAGCCGGCGCCCAAGGCAGGCACTTTCAGCGCGGCCAGCCGCGCCGCCAGGTCGGGGTCGGCCAGGCTGGCACGCAGCCACAGTTGCATGCCGGGCTCGATCAAGGCCACCACCTTGGCCGTGCGCAGGCCGCGCTCGGTCATCTGCGTCAAGGCTTCATCAGCGGCGCCGCGGCTGTCGAAACGGCCGAGCACCAGGCCGGGCTGAAAGGCCGGCGCATTGCGCAGATCTTCATACACCAGGCGCAGGCGCTTGAGCTCTTCGGCCTTGCGCTGCAAGGCGGCGCGGTCTTCGAACTTGCCCATGTACACCGCCCACACCGCGTTTTGCTGGCGCTCGATGCGGCTGATGCTGCCGTCGGCCACGGTCACCGCGGCCAGTTCGCCCTCGGCCTGGCCCACACTGGTGGCGTTGAACGGCCCCGCTTCCAGGCAAGCGGCGGAGGTATTGGCCGCCGCCTGCGCCGCGGCCAGCGCCGTCTGTGCCGCCAGCGGGCTGAGCACCGCCACCGAGTTGGGTTGCACCTGCGCGGCCACGCGTTGCGGCTCACGCTGGCTGCGGCTGGCCGGGCCGAGCACGTCGTCGAGCAGTCCTTGCGTCCAGCCATAGACCGCCACGTTGGCCAACAACAGCATCACCACAACAATACGCATCATGTTGTTGTCAACAAGCGAACACTAACTTCGCCACTGTTGACCCGGTGCACCCGCGGTGGTGTGGCGGTGTCTTGCACGCGCAGCGCGCCGCTGTCGTCAACGCCTTGCGCCACGCCATGGGGCAGCTCGGCCAGGGTGGTGGTGATGGCCTGGCCGAGCAGCAGGTCGCGCCGAGCGTAGGCCGGCGCGAAGGGCGCGAAGCCTTCGGCCTGGAAGCGCAGCAAGGCCCGCGCCAGTGGCGCGGCCACGGCGTGCAAGGCCTGGGCGGCGCTGCGCGGCGGCGCCAGCTCGCTCAAGGCCGCCTGGCCGGACGCGAGCGCGCCCGGTGCGGGCAGCGGCAGCACGTTGATGCCCACGCCCACCACGCACAGCCGCTTGTTGCCCACCGCGGCGGTTTCAATCAACACCCCGGCCAGCTTGCGCCCGCGCCCGGGAGCGTCGAGCAGCCACAGGTCGTTGGGCCACTTCAGGCCCAGATGCGGCGCGCTGCCCGCGCTGTCGAGCCCGTCCAGCGCGTCGGCCAGGGCCACGCCCACGGCCAGCGACAACCCAGACCAACTGGCCGGCGCCAGCGGCAAGGCCAGTGAAAAGGTCAGCGAAGCGCCGCGGCCGGACTGCCATTCGCGCCCCTGGCGGCCGCGCCCGCGGGTCTGGTGCTCGGCCACCAGCAGCGCGGGCAGGGTATCGGCCTGGCGCCGCCCCGCGCTGCCGCGGGCGCGTGCTATCAGCTCGGTGTTGGTCGAGTCCACGCTGTCCACCACTTCCACCGTCAACCCAGGCAGCAGGGGTTCGAGCTGCTGCCACAGGGCCTCCAGCCGCCACGCAGAGCGCGCCTGGACCGGCCCGGGCGGCA